>NZ_JBFNXQ010000159.1:0-7417 GCF_041018925.1 Geodermatophilus maliterrae | reverse complement strand
CCGCTGGGCACCTGGGCGCGGCTGCTGCGCCGCCGCCCGACCGAGCTGCCGACGCCGGACGAGGTCCCCGCCACGGAGCTGCCGGTCGGCTGAGGGAGGACCTCACTGCCCCGCCGTGGAAGGGCCCCGTCCTCCCCAGGCTCGGCGCGGGACCCCGGAGGGTGGACGGCGCCGCGTGAGCCGCGCCACAGTCGGCGAACCGAACGGCGTTCTGCCCGCGTCCGGCTGCCTACCCGGGGGTAGTTTCCCGGGTGACCCGACACCCGGCACCCCCGGCCGGGCCCGCCTCATCGTGGAGGACCCCATGCCCGAAGCAGTCATCGTCGCGACCGCGCGTTCGCCCATCGGGCGGGCGTTCAAGGGGTCGCTCAAGGACCTGCGCCCCGACGACCTGACCGCGACCATCGTCCGCGCCGCGCTGGACAAGGTGCCCGCGCTGGACCCGGCCGACATCGACGACCTGGTGCTGGGCTGCGGCCTGCCCGGCGGCGAGCAGGGCCACAACATGGGCCGGGTGGTGAGCGTCCTGCTCGGCATGGACCACCTGCCGGGCGCCACGATCACCCGCTACTGCTCCTCGTCGCTGCAGACCACCCGCATGGCCATGCACGCCATCAAGGCCGGCGAGGGCGACGTCTTCATCTCCGCCGGCGTGGAGATGGTGTCCCGCTTCGTCAAGGGCAACAGCGACTCGCTGCCCGACACCCAGAACCCGGCGTTCGCCGACGCCCAGGCCCGGGTGACCAAGACCGCCGAGAGCGGCGCGGACTCCTGGACCGACCCGCGCCAGAGCGGCGACGTCCCGGACATCTACATCGCCATGGGGCAGACCGCCGAGAACCTCGCGCTGCTCAAGGACGTCTCCCGCCAGGAGATGGACGAGTTCGCCGTCCGCAGCCAGAACCTGGCGGAGAAGGCGATCGACGAGGGCTTCTGGGAGCGGGAGATCACCCCGGTCACCACGCCCGACGGCACCGTCGTCAGCAAGGACGACGGCCCGCGCGCCGGCACCACCCTGGAGGGCATCTCCGGCCTCAAGCCGGTCTTCCGCCCCGACGGCCGGGTGACCGCGGGCAACGCCTGCCCGCTCAACGACGGCGCCGCCGCGGTGGTCGTCATGAGCGACACCAAGGCCCGCGACCTCGGCCTGACCCCGCTGGCGCGCATCGTCTCCACCGCGGTCACCGGCCTCTCGCCGGAGATCATGGGCTACGGCCCCGTCGACGCCTCGCGGCTGGCCCTGCAGCGGGCGGGCATGAGCATCGGCGACATCGACCTGGTGGAGATCAACGAGGCCTTCGCCGCGCAGGTCATCCCGAGCTACCGGGACCTGGGCATCGACATCGACAAGCTCAACGTGCACGGCGGCGCCATCGCCGTGGGCCACCCGTTCGGCATGACCGGCGCCCGCATCACCGGCACGCTGCTCAACGGCCTGCAGACCAAGGACGTGACCTTCGGCCTGGAGACCATGTGCGTCGGTGGTGGCATGGGCATGGCCATGGTCCTGGAGCGCCTCTCCTGAGCTGAGCCCCGCACACGACGGCGGCCCGGTCCCCCTGCTGGGAGACCGGGCCGCCGACGTCCGCGGGCCCCGTCCGGGCCCGGGAACGACAGTGGCCCGGCCCCTGACGGGGACCGGGCCACTGTCCGTGCTGCTGGCCCCGCTGCCTCTCGCGCCGAGCGTGGGGCAGCGGGGTCCGTGCTCAGTTGTCCTGGAAGTAGGACAGCAGCCGCAGGATCTCCAGGTACAGCCAGACGACCGTGACCAGCAGGCCGAAGGCGATGTACCAGGCGAACTTGGCCGGGGCGCCACGGCGGATGGCCTCGTCGGCCATGTCGAAGTCGAGCAGCAGCGAGAACGCCGCCACACCGATCACGACGAGGCTGAAGACGATGGCCAGCGGGCCGCCGTCACGCAGGCCCAGGCCGCCGGGGACGAAGAAGCTGACCACCAGGTTGACCAGGACCAGGGCCAGGACGCCGAACAGCGCGCCCACGATCCAGCGGGTCAGCTTGGGGGTGACCCGGATGGCGCCGGTCTTGTAGACCACGAGCATCCCGGCGAAGACACCGAAGGTGCCGATGATCGCCTGGACGACGATCCCCGGGTAGATCGAGTTGAAGGCCTCGCTGATGGCGCCGAGGGCGACACCGTAGAGCGCGCCGTAGGCCAGGGTCGCCGCCGGGTTGGCGATCTGCTTGAAGGCGATCACCAGGCCCAGGACGAAGGCCACGAGCACCGCGGGCAGCGCCAGACCCCAGGCGGCCTGACCGGGCAGCGCCCAGACGACGGCCGCCGCGAGGACGGTCACCAGGAACGACAGACCCGTCTTCTGGACGACGTCGTCCATGGTCATGTACCGGGTGGCCGGCGGGCTGAACGGCTGGCCGGCGGGAGCCGGGGCACCGTAGCCCTGCGGCGCGCCGTAGCCCGGCTGGGCGTACGGCTGGCCGTACTGCTGGCCGTAGCCTGGGGCGCCGTAGCCCTGCTGGCCGTACGGCTGGCCGTAGCCGGGAGCGCCGTAGCCCTGCTGGCCGTACTGCTGCTGACCGTACTGCTGCTGACCACCGCCGGGCGCGGCGTTGGCGAAGCCCCGGCCGAAGACCGGGTTGTGGCTGGGCATCGTCATCTCCTCGAGGTGACTGGTCGGTCCGTGGGCTGCCGTCGCGCACCCCACTCGGTCCCTACAACGCCACAGGTGGCCTGCGCGTTCCGCAAGGAGCCTCGTACCCCAGCCGGGTGAGTCCACGCTGACGGTGACGCCGCCCACACGGAGGAGCGGGTCTCTCCTGCGACGGGTTCGCGGGCCGCGTGCACCGCTCCTGACGGCCCGGGAGGTGCCCCCGGTGGGACTCGAACCCACACTGCGACCCTTTTAAGGGGCCTGCCTCTGCCGGTTGGGCCACGGGGGCGCGCCGGCGCCGCGCGGGCCCCGGCGGGGAGGTCAGCGGGCCTGGGCGCGGTCGGCCGCCGTCGGGGCGGGCAGCTGCCCGGTGCCGCCGGCGCCCGCGGCCGTGACGAACTCGCGCCTCGGGTCCTGCAGCTGGCCCAGCGCGATGACCTCGCGGCGGAACACCGACGCCAGGGTCCAGTCGGCGACCACCCGCGCCTTGCGGTTGAACGTGGGCACGCGGCTGACGTGGTAGGTGCGGTGCATGAACCAGGCCGGCCAGCCCTTGAGCTTGACGCCGTAGACCTGCGCGACGCCCTTGTGCAGCCCCAGGCTGGCCACCGAGCCGGCGTACTCGTGCCGGTAGGCCTGCGGCTGCTCACCGCGCAGGACGGCGACGACGTTGTCGGCCAGCCGCTTGGCCTGCCGGACGGCGTGCTGGGCGTTGGGGGCGGTGGTGGCGCCGGGCTGCTCCTTGGTGATGTCGGGGACGGCGGCCAGGTCGCCGGCGGCCCAGGCGTCCTCGGTGCCGCTGACCTGCAGCGTCGGCTCGCACCGGACCCGGCCGCGTTCGTCGAGGGGCAGGTCGGTCGAGGTCAGCAGGGGGTTGGGCTTGGTGCCCGCCGTCCACACGAGGGTGTCGCTGGCGAACTCCTCCCCGTCGCTGAGCCGGACCACGCCCTCGTCGGACACGGACTCCAGTCGGGTGTTGAGCCGCACGTCCATGCCGCGGGCGGTGAGCTGCTTGACCGTCCAGGCGGCCATGTCCAGGTCGACCTCGGGCAGGATGCGGCCGGTCGCCTCGACCAGCACCCAGCGCATGTCGCCGGTCGACAGCCGCGGGTAGTAGTGCTCGACGGCGTACCGGGCCATGTCCTCGAGCTCGGCGAAGGCCTCGATGCCGGCGTAGCCGCCGCCGACGAAGGTGAACGTGAGCGCGCGGGTGCGGACCTCGGGGTCGTCGGTGGAGGCCGCGGCGTCGAGCCGGGCGAGCACGTGGTTGCGCAGGTAGATGGCCTCGCCGACGGTCTTGAAGCCGATGCCGTGCTCGGCCAGGCCGGGGATGGGCAGCGTGCGCGCCACCGAGCCCGCCGCCATCACCAGGACGTCGTAGGAGAGCTCGTAGGGGTGCCCCTCGGCCGGGACGATGCGGGCGCGCTTGTCGGCGTGGGAGATCGAGTCCACCGCCCCGGTCACCACCCGGCAGCGGTCGAGCGTGCGCCGCAGCGGGACGACGACGTGCCGCGGCTCCACCGAACCGGCCGCCGCCTCGGGCAGGAACGGCTGGTAGGTCATGTGGGGTTGCGGGTCGACGACGACGATCTCCGCCCGCCCGCGGGACAGCTTCTTCTGCAGCCGCAGCGCCGTGTAGAGGCCGACGTAGCCACCGCCGACCACGAGCACCACCGGACGGGACGCGGGACCCGGACGAGACATGGGCCCAGCCTAGGGGCGCGGGCCCCCGCCGACAGGGTGGCCGGAGCCCGGCTGCCCCGCTTCCCCGGCGGCGAGCTCCGTGGCGCGGGAGAGGACGGCGTCGAGCATCGGCTCGGTCAGCCGGCCGGTGAAGGTGTTCTGCTGGCTGACGTGGTAGCTGCCCAGCACGGTCAGCTCCCCCCGCGGCCCGCTCAGCGTCACCTCGGCGCCGTGGCCGAACGCCGGGCGCGGGCGGGGCAGTGCGTAGCCGGCGCCGGCGAGCACCGGCCACATCGCCGTCCAGCCGAACCCGCCGAGGACGACGACCACCCGCAGCCGGGGCAGCAGCGCCAGCTCCCGCGCCAGCCACGGGTTGCAGGTGTCGCGCTCGGCGGGGGTCGGGGCGTTGTCCGGGGGCGCGCAGCGGACCGCCGCGGCCACCCGGACGCCGGTCAGCTCGAGTCCGTCCCCGACGTGCGTGGACGTCGGCTGGCTGGCCAGCCCCGCCCGCCACAGCGCGGCGAAGATCCAGTCGCCGCTGCGGTCGCCGGTGAAGACCCGCCCGGTCCGGTTCCCGCCGTGGGCGGCCGGCGCCAGCCCGACGACGGCGATGCGGGCGTCGGCCGGGCCGAGGCCGGGCACCGGGCGGCCCCAGTAGTCCTGGTCGCGGAAGGACGCCCGTCTGACCCGCGCGACCTCCTCGCGCCAGGACACCAGCCGCGGGCAGGCGCGGCAGCCCGACACCCGGGCGTCGAGGACGGCGAGGTCGCGGGCGGCGCGGGCGGACCGGGCGACGCCGGCGGCGGTGCGGGTGACCGGGAACCCCTGCGCGTCCCCGCGGCCCCGCTGCAGGGTCCCGCCGGGCGCTCGGGAGTGGCGGGGGGCAGCAGCGTCCTCCATGCCGCCCAGTGGACCACCCGGGCCGGGTCGCACGCGGCCGGGGGCGGGACGGCATGATCAGCGCATGGCCCGCAAGGAGAAGGCGCCGCTGACGTGGAAGCTGCTCGGCTCGGGGCTCGCGATCCCGGCGGGGATCGCCGCCCGCAAGCTCACCGACGCAGCCTGGTACGCCGCCCGCGGCACCACCCCGCCGAAGAACCCGGCGGCGCCCGGGGTGACCTGGCCGGAGGCGCTGGCCTGGGCCGCGTTCTCCGGGGTCGTGGTCGCCGCCGGCCGGCTGGTGGCCGCCCGCGGGGCCGCGGCCGCCTACCAGTCGCTGACCGGCAAGCTGCCCCCCGGCCTCAACGAGGGCCCCTGACGGCGCGGGGCCTCACCCGCGCGCCAGGCGCAGCGCGATGCCGTCGAGGATGTCGTGCTCGCTGACGACGACCTCGTCGAGCGCCAGCGCGTCCATGACCACCCGCAGCACCAGCGCGCCGGCGCCGATGACGTCGACCCGGCCCGGGTGCATCACCGGTGCGGCCGCCCGCCGCTCGCGGGTGGCGGTGAGCAGCCCGGCGGTGACCGAGCGGACGGCGCCCACCGGGATGCGCGAGCCGTGGATGGCCACCGGGTCGTAGGCGGGCAGCCGCAGCGCCAGCGCGGCGACCGTGGTCACCGACCCGGCCAGGCCGACCAGCGTGGCGGCCTCGCCGACCGGCACCGTGGCGGCGACGTCGGTCAGGGCGGCCCGGATGTCGGCCTCGGCGCGCTGGATCTGATCGGCGTCCGGCGGGTCGCCGTGCAGGTGCCGCTCGGTCAGCCGCACGCATCCGACGTCCACCGAGCGGGCGGCACGCACCCCTTCGGCGTCACCGAGGACGAACTCCGTCGAGCCGCCGCCGATGTCGACCACCAGGTACGGCGGGCGGGGCGGCGGGCCGCCGTGCGCGGCGGCCGCGGCGGCGAGGGAGGCGGTGGCCCCCAGGTAGGACAGCCGGGCCTCCTCGTCGCCCGCCACGACGTCGGGCAGCTGGCCCAGGGTCTGGTGCACCATCGCCTCGAAGTCGGCCCGGTTGGCCGCGTCGCGGGTGGCGCTGGTGGCCACCATCCGCACCGCGGTGGCCCCGAGGTCGCGGGCCTGCGCGGCGTACTCGGCCAGCACCCGGCGGGTGCGCTCGATCGCCTCGTGCGCCAGCCGGCCGGTGGCGTCGACGCCCTGGCCGAGCCGGACGACCTCCATGCGGCGCAGCAGGTCGGTGTGCGCGCCCTCGGCGGGGACGTCGGCGACCAGCAGGCGGATGGAGTTGGTGCCGCAGTCGACGGCCGCGACGCGGGTCACTGACCCTCCTCGCGGAGCGCGCACGGCCCGGCGGCCCACCACTCGCCCATCTCGGCCACCGCGCGGTCGCCGACCGGGTTGACGCCCGGGCCGGCGGCCAGCGCGTGCCCGGCCAGGGCGTGCAGGCACTTGACCCGGTCGGGCATGCCACCGGCGGTGGCGCGGGTGGGCAGCTCACCGAGGGCGTCCCGCTCGGCCAGGTAGGCCTCGTGCGCGGCCCGGTACCCCGCCGCGAGCTCGGCGTCGGTGCCCAGGGCGTCCTGCCACTCGCGCATCCGGCCGGTGGACTCCAACCGGCTCGCAGCGGCGGTCGCGCGCGGGCAGGTCAGGTAGTACAGCGTCGGGAACGGGGTGCCGTCCTCCAGCCACGGGGAGGTCTGCACGACGTCGGGCTGGCCGCAGGGGCACCGGTGCGCCACCGCCCGCACCGCCCGCGGGGGCCGGCCGAGCTGGCGGGCGACGAGCTCGTGCTCCTCCGGCGTCACCGGCTCGCGTACGCGCTCCCCCGGCGCGGTCACTCCCCCGCTCCCGCGCCGGCGTCGTCGGCCTCGGCCACCGACCCCAGCAGCTCGTCGTACCAGGGGTGCGCGGTGTCGGGGACGTCGGGCAGCGTGCCGGCGTCGCCCTCGGCCGCCTCGCCGTCGATGACCAGGACCAGCCGGTCACCGGGCAGCACGTAGGCCAGCCGCTCGCGGGCCTGCCGGGCGGTCCAGGCCGGGTCGGCCTGGCGCTCCAGCTCGGCCTCCAGCTCGGCGATCCGCGCGTCGTAGGCGGTGCCCTCGGCCGCGAGCCGGGCCAGCTCGGCCCGGCCCTCCAGCCACTGCCGCACCGGGCCCGCGAGGGTCAGCGCCAGCAGCAGCACCAGCCCGACCAGCAGCACGGCGCG
>NZ_JBFNXQ010000158.1:0-7526 GCF_041018925.1 Geodermatophilus maliterrae | reverse complement strand
TTTCAGAACCATGGCGGTGGTGGCCTCTCCGGGGTGTGCTGCGCATCGGGTGGGACTGCGGGGCCGGCGTCGGCAGAGACGGTCTCACCGACGCCGCCCGGTCTCATGACTCCTCCTGACACCCCCGAGCGTGCGAGGGTGGGAGGACGGGATCCTCCGTCAGGCGTTCTGTGATTCCGAGGTGTCCGCGGCGGCGACAGCGACGTTGGCCGTGCTGTCGCCGAGGAACTTGCCGGAGGTCTCGACATCATCGAGGCCGACTTCCCCGTGCAGCGGGTGGACGTCGACGCCACTGCGGCCCTTGACCACCACGTCGCGTGCGTTCTGCACGGTGTGCTCCGTCCCTGTGCGTCGTCCTGCGGTGCCAGGAACTGTGCTCCGCGACACAGATGCGCGTCAAGACTTTGTCAGGACATAAGACGGCAGCGCGTCGCCATGTCCGGATGCCCGACGAGGCGAGGCGAGGCGACACGTCGACCGTGTGCTGTCGGCGGTGTCCGGCGACCTGGTGACGCCGACGCCACGGATCGCCGACCAAGGCCCCGAGCCCCGGTGAGCGACCGCTCGCAGGGGCTCGCTCCGACCGTCCTCCCGAGCCCGTCTCGGCCGCCCCGACCTCCGGTCGGACTGAGGGGACCGCTTTCCTTCAACCGCGGGACCAGCGTGTGCGGCATGGTCCGAGGTCGTTCGAGCCCGCGCTCATTTTGGCCGGCCCTGAGGACGGCCACGGTGACTGTTCCAGACAACGGTCGCCTCGCGATGGCGTGTTGGATCGCGGGACTCACGCCGTGACCGGCCCCGTCGCCCCGGTCGAGCCGCGCAGGGTCAACGTGGGGGAGAGGACCAGTTCCCGCTCCCCGATCGATTGGGCCGCCAGTCGTGCGGCACTGCGTTCGATGGCCAGGCGGGTCATCTGGGCGGCGTCCTGACGGACGGTCGTGAGGTCGAGATGGGGAAGACGGGAGAGCGAGCTGTCGTCCCATCCGATGATGGAGACGTCGTGGGGGATGCGAACCCCAGCTCGGGAGAGCGTCTCGAGCAGGCCGGCGGCGACGTCGTCGTTGTAGGCGATCACGGCGCTCGGTAGTGACGGTTCGTCCAGCAGGAGGCGTGCGGCGGCAGAGCCGTCCTCCTGGTTGATGCCCCCGCCGACGACCCGCCCGTGCTGCGGGAGGCCGCGCCGGCGCATGGCGGCGCGGTACGCCCGGCGACGAGAGTTCGAGACCGGGCCGACGCCGCCGTCGACGTGCAGGATGCGACGGTGCCCGAGGTCGGCCAGGTGGTCGACCGCCAGCCGCATCCCCGCGGCATCGGACGTCCGGATCACGTCGACGGCCGAGTTGTCCACGTTCCAGCCGATCACCACGACGGGGAGACGACCGGCGAGGACGGGGGCGCCGACGCCGGGCCCGACCAGGATGACCGCCTCGCACCGGAAGTCGAGGAGGGTCTCGACGGCTCGCCGTTCATCCCGGCTGGGGGTCAGGGCGCTCAGGATCAGCTCGTACCCGGCGCTTTCCGCGGCCGCGTACAGCCCGTCGAGCAACTCCAGGTGGAACCGGCCGGACATGCCGAAGACCACGCCCAGCAACCGGGAGCGGCCGCTCGCCAGGGGCGCGCCCGGGCGTCGGGCCGGTACCGAGGTCGGCTGCCGCCTTCAGCCCCCGCTGACGCGTCCCGTCGCTGGCGCCGGCCACCCCGCACACCACGATCGAGACGAGGGCGCAGGACACGCCGGCGTGGGCGGCCCCGTCCTCCAGGGTCGGCCGTCGTGCCGCTCGTCGACCGTGCGGCGTCTCCGGGAATCGAACATCGTTGTCCTCTCGTCGCGCCGGGCCCGGCTCGGTATGACGGGCCGCGCCGCCACTTGACTGTGACTGTAAACGCTTGCAGACTGCGTTACACCCCGAGAGGAGGCGCCATGTCTATCCGCAAGGTCGCGGCCCGGGCAGGTGTGTCAACGGCGACGGTGTCCAGGGTGTTCACCCAGCCCCAGGCGGTCGCTGACGAGACTCGGCGCCGCGTCATGACGGCGGCCGAGGAGCTCCACTACGCCCCTCATCCGGCAGCGAGTGCGCTCGCGCGGGGGCGGACCTGCAACCTGGGCATCGTCGTCCCAGACGTCTCGAACTCCTTCTCCGCCGTCGTCACCAAGGCGGTCGACCGGCAGGCACGCCGGGAGGGCTACGCCCTCTTCGTCGCCGGCTCCGACGAGGTCGTGCACGACGAGGAGGCGTCGGCACGAGCCCTGGCGCAGCAGGTGGACGGGCTGCTGCTGGTGTCGCCGCGGATGCCGGACGACGCCCTGCTGGCACTCGCCGACATGACACCGATCGTCATGCTCAACCGCCTCCTCGACGGCATCCCGGCCGTGCTCACGAATCTCTACGAGGCGACCGGTCACGCCGTCGAGCACCTGCACGCACTCGGCCACCGCACCGTCGTCTACCTGGCCGGCCCCGATGGCTACGCCAACGACGTCCGGCTGCGCGGATTCCGCGACGCCTGCAGCCGGTTGGGCATGGAGGCGTCGGAACTCGGTCCCTTCGCGGCGCGGTTCCAGGCCGGTGTGCGCGCTGCGGACCTCGTCCTCGCGGCGTCGGTGACGGCTGTCGTCGCCTACAACGACGAGATCGCGGTGGGAGTGGTCAACCGGCTCGCCGACCGCGGGATCGGTGTGCCCGCAGACATCAGCGTCGTCGGCTTCGACGACACCGAGCTGGCCGAGATGGTGTCGCCCCGGTTGACCACCGTGCGCATCCCGGCCGCCATGGCCGGGACCGCTGCCGTCGAGCTGTTGCTGGACCTCGTGCGGAGCCGCGACGCGGGCCTGCGCAGTCCGCGGGAGCTCTCGGCCGAGCTCGTCGTCCGGTCCAGTACCGGGCCGGCCCGCGTGGCCCCGCCCACCGGGCAGGACGCGGCGCCGTGACTGTTGCGAGCCTGCGCTACGAGGCGGCGGCCGAGCGTCGGACCTGGATGCTCTCGACGCTGAGATCGGTGGGCTTCCTGTCTGTCACCGACCTCGCCCGCCAGCTCGGTGTCTCGCAGATGACCATCCGCCGCGACCTGCACGCCCTTGAGAACGACGGTTACGTCCGGTTGGTGCACGGCGGGGCCAGCCTCACGCCCGGCGCTCCGCTGGGTTCCGGCTCTCCCGAGGACGACGACGCTGAGGCGCGAGAGCGGGTGGCCGCGCATGCCGTCGATCTCGTAAGCGACACGGACACGATCGCCATCGATGCCGGGGCGACGGGTCACGCGGTGGCCCGCGCGCTTCCAGAGACCTTCAGCGGGTGTGTCATCAGCCACTCCCTGCCCGTGCTGCAGTGCCTCTCCACCCGCAGGCTCGAGCGGGTGGTCGCTCTGGGAGGCGAACTCCTGGCCGGCCGACACGCGTTCGTCGGCCCCACGACGGAAGCTGCGACCGCCCAGCTGCGGGTCAGGACGTTCTTCCTCACCCCGTGCGGGATCGACGCCCGTGGCCTGTACGCCGCGTCTCCCGCTGAGGCGAGTGTCCAGCGGCAGCTCATGGACATCGCCGACGAAGTGGTCCTGGTGGTGACACGGGAGGCGTTCCGTACCTCGGCGCCCGCACGGATCGCGCCGCTCGGCCGACTGACGAGGCTGGTCACGGACCAGCGGCCACCCTCCGAATTGGCCTGCGCCCTGCGACGGGTGGGAGTGGTCCCGCACGTCGTAGACGGGTGAGCCGTCCGGGGTGCAACTCCTACTCGGATAGGTCCCGATCCTCGTGCCGACCGCTTGCTCCCGTGTTCTGGATCGAACATCCAATGTGCAATGTCGAACACAAGCGCCCGTTGTGACGCTCACCACCCGCGCTTAGCGTCCTCGACACCACCTGGGTGAGGGGCCGGCGTCACGACGTCCGCTCTGTTCGCCCTCGAGGGCCCAGGGCCCAATGAGAGGCCAAATGTCGAAGAAAGGCGCGATGGTGGCGAGTCACGGTCATGGAAGCGGCCATTCCGTGAAGGCAACGGGTGGAGCCGGGCGGTCGAAAGCGAACAACCGGTTCCTCGTCAAGCTGACCGTGATCTCCACGCTCGGAGGTCTTCTGTTCGGCTACGACACCGGCGTCATCTCCGGTGCCCTCCTGTACATGGGCGAGGACCTGAACCTCACGCCGCTCAGCGAGGCGGTCGTGGTCAGCTCCCTGCTCTTCCCCGGGGCGGCTCTGGGCGCGCTCCTCGGCGGCAAATTGGCCGATGCACTGGGCCGGCGCGGGGCGCTCTTCGTCTGCGCCGTCCTCTTCCTTGTCGGAGCCGCGATCACGGCTGTCGCGCCGAACGTCGTGATCATGGTGATCGGCCGGATCCTCCTCGGCTTCGGCGTCGGAGCCGCGGCGGCGGTCGTCCCGCTCTACCTCGCCGAGATGGCGCCCGTGGACGCGCGGGGCCGCATGGTCACGATCAACGAGCTCATGATCGTGACCGGGCAGTTCCTCGCCTTCGCGACCAACGCCATCCTCGACGCGGTCATCCAGGACCCGCACGTCTGGCGGTGGATGCTGGGCGTCGCCACCATCCCCGCGGTCGCCCTGTTCATCGGCCTGTTCTTCCTGCCGGACTCGCCGCGCTGGTACGCGGTCAAGAACCGGCTCGATGACACCCGGCGGGTCCTGAGCCTGAGCCGCCCGCCGGCCGAGGCCGCCGAGGAGTACAACGTCGTCGCCGAGCACGCCCGGCGCGACGTCGGCGAGGACAAAGGTGCAGCGATGCGTGACCTGCGCGCCTACCCGTGGATGCGCCGGATCCTCTGGATCGGCTGCGGCCTTGCCACGGTGCAGCAGGCCACGGGCATCAACACCGTCAACTACTACGCGCCGACGATCCTGGAGTCGACCGGCCTTGGGGCGAGTGCCAGCCTCATCCTCACCGTCACCGTCGGCGTCATTGCGATCATCGGAACGGTCATCGGGATCATCCTGCTCGGCTTCATCAACCGCAGGCCGCTCATCATCACCGGCTTCATCGGAGTAGCGGCCGGGCACGCGGTCCTCGCCTTCTCGTTCCTGCTACCTGAGTCCAATTTCCGCAGCTATCTCATTCTGGCTGCGATGCTGCTGGTCGTCTTCTTCGTGCAGACGTTCATCGGCACGCTGGTGTGGCTGCTGCTCTCGGAGATCTTCCCGATGACCATTCGGGGCTTCGCGATGGGTATCGCGGTGTTCGTGCTGTGGACCGTCAATGCGGCGATCTCCTTCGCCTTCCCGCCGTTGGTGGCGACGCTCGGAGCGACGCTGACCTTCGGTCTGTTCGCGCTCATCAACACCGGGTCGATCTTCTTCGTGGCCAAGTTCGCCCCGGAGACCCGGGGCCGCTCCCTGGAGGAGCTCGAGGACAACTTCCGGACGAACGACGCCGGGGGCTTCGTGCACGAGGCCCCGGCCGGGGTCCGCGGCGGGTGAGCGTTCGGACCGGTACCGCTCGCGCCACCCCGGGGCGGTCCCGGGGTGGCGCGGGCTACCCGAGGTCCCGGGCGCGGGACGACAGCGGGGGTCGGGTCCCCTTCCATCAGCGCGGGACCGAGGGGCGGAGATCACCATGGTGGAGGTCGTAGACGTCCTGGCCTTGGGGCGCTGTGGAGTCGACATTTATCCCCAGCAGGTCGGAGTGGGGCTGGAGGACGTGGAGACGTTCGGCAAGTACCTCGGCGGCAGTGCGGCCAACGTGGCGGTCGCCGCGGCCCGGCTGGGTCATCCAGCGGCTCTGATCAGCGGAGTCGGTGACGATCCGTTCGGCCGGTTCGTGCGGCGGGCCCTCGGCGAGCTGGGCGTTGACGACCGCTACGTCGTCGTCGATCCCGAGCATCCGACACCAGTGACGTTCTGCGAGATCTTCCCACCCGACGACTTCCCGCTGTACTTCTACCGCCGGCCCAAGGCACCAGACCTCCAGGTCCGTCCGGAAGACCTGGACCTGGACGCGGTCGACAAGGCGCGGCTGTTCTGGGCGACGGTCACCGGACTATCGGAGCAGCCGAGCCGGTCGGCGCACCACGCGGCATGGGAGGCCCGCGGCCGGCAGGCGCACACCGTGCTCGACCTCGACTTCCGGCCGATGTTCTGGTCCTCGTGGGAGGAGGCGAGCGCCCAGGTGCGCGCGGCGCTGCCGCACGTGACCGTGGCGGTGGGCAACCGGGAGGAGTGTGCGGTCGCCGTCGGGGAGACCGACCCCGACCGGGCCGCGGACGCGCTGCTGGAGGCCGGCATCGAACTGGCCGTGGTCAAGCAGGGGCCGAAAGGCGTGCTGGCCAAGACCCGGTCGGAGCGGGTGGCGGTGCCCCCGATACCGGTGGAGGTGGTCAACGGGCTCGGCGCGGGGGACGCGTTCGGCGGCTCCCTGTGCCACGGCCTGCTCGCCGGGCTCCCCCTGGAGCAGCTGCTGCGCAACGCCAACGCCGCCGGCGCGATCGTCGCCTCCCGGCTGGAGTGCTCCACCGCGATGCCGACCGCCGCCGAGATCGACGCCTCCGTCGCCGCGTCCCTGGAGGGCACCCGTGTCTGACACCGCCCTGGCCCCCACCGAGGTGCTCGGCGCCCCGCCGATGTGCACCACCTACGCCGAGGTCACCGAGCTGCGCAGCCGCGACCCGCAGGCCATCGGCCGGGCCCTGGCCGCGCGCCGCCGCCGACCGGCCTTCCTCCCGCAGGACGGCCGGCTGATGCTCGTGGCCGCCGACCACCCCGCCCGCGGCGCGCTGTCGGCCCAGGGCCGCCCGACCGCGATGGCCAGCCGCACCGACATGCTCGACCGGCTGCGCACCGCGCTGGCCCGTCCCGGCGTGGACGGCCTGCTCGCCACCGCCGACATCGCCGAGGACCTGCTCCTGCTCGGCGCGCTCGAGGACAAGGTCGTCGTCGCGTCGATGAACCGCGGCGGGCTGGCCGGGGCCTCCTTCGAGCTGGACGACCGGATGACCGGCTACGACGTCGCCGGAGTGATCGCAGCGCGGTTCGAGGCGGCCAAGATGCTCAACCGGATCGACCTCGACGACGCCGGTACCGTCGCCATGCTGGAGACCGCCGGACGCACGATCAGCGAACTGGCCCGGGCCGGGATCGTGATGATGCTCGAGCCGTTCCTGTCCCGGCGGGTCGACGGCCGGGTGGTCAACGACCTCTCCCCGGACGGGGTGATCAAATCGGTGCACATCGCCCAGGGGCTCGGCGCCACCTCGGCCTACACCTGGCTCAAGCTGCCGGTGGTCGCCGAGATGGAACGGGTCATGGACGCCACTACCCTGCCCACCCTGCTGCTCGGCGGGGACCCCTCCCGCCGGCCCGAGGAGACCTACGCCAGCTGGCGCGACGCCCTGGCGCTGCCGGCCGTCCGCGGTCTGGTCATCGGCCGCACCCTGCTCTACCCGCCGGACGACGACGTCGCCGCCGCCGTGGACACCGCGACCGCACTCGTCCACTGACCAGTCTCGCAGTACCCCAGCTCAGGAGACGACATGACCACCGCAGGATGCCCGGTCCCGCGCACGAGTCCTAGGGAGCTTACCGG
>NZ_JBFNXQ010000157.1:0-7687 GCF_041018925.1 Geodermatophilus maliterrae | reverse complement strand
GGAAGGGCGCCCGCGCCTCGTTCAGCGCGGCGATCTTCGATCCGTCGACGTCGATGCCGACCACCTCGTGCCCCAGCTCGGCCATCGACGCGGCGTGCACCGCGCCCAGGTAACCGCACCCGACCACCGAGACCCTCACCGACACGGACTCCCCCTGCAACGAGCGGACCTGCCGGCCGACCGGCCGGCTGGGCGCAACCGGCGGACGCCGGGCGACGAGCCGGGATCGTGACACCTGCGGGAGCCCCCAGGAAGGCGGGAGGAGGGATCCGCGGCACCGGGCCGCCGGAATCAACCCCAAGGGAGGAGGGCCACCGGAGGAACCCGTCCGGCCGGTCGTGCGGGACCTATCGTCCGACGGGCGCGGCTCGGGCCGCGGGCCGAACGGCCACTTCCGACTCGGGGGAACGAGGACGCACGATGAACTTCGGTGAGATGCTCCGAGCGCTGCGGCGGGCTTGGTGGATGCCGGCGCTGGGGCTCCTCCTCGGAGGCCTCGCCGCCGTGGCGGTCACGCTGACGACCACGCCCGTCTACACGTCGCACACGCAGCTGTTCGTGTCCACGACCGACTCGTCCTCCACCGCCGAGGCGTTCCAGGGCAACCAGTTCGCGGAGAAGCGCATCGCCTCCTACGCGGAGCTGCTGACCAGCCAGGAGCTGGCCGCCCGGGTCGTGGCCGAGCTCGACCTCGACCTGACGCCGGGGCAGCTGGCCTCCCGCATCGAGGCGGCCCCGGTCTCCGGCACGGTGGTCCTCGACGTCAGCGTCACCGACCCCTCGCCCGAGGAGGCGCAGCGGATCGCCCGGACCGTCGCCGGCGAGTTCATCGCCGCGGTGGAGGAACTGGAGACCCCGGCCGGCTCCCTCACCTCGCCGGTCAGGGTCACGGTCTTCGGTGCCGCGGACCTGCCGCGTTCGCCCAGCGCGCCCCAGCCGGTGCTCGACCTCGCGGTCGGACTGGTCATCGGCTCCGGCCTGGGAGCAGCCACGGCGATCGTCCGGGCCCGGCTGGACCGGTCGCTCAAGGACCCCGACGAGGTGGCGGACCTGGCCGGTGCGCCGGTCATCGGCGTCGTCCTCCGGGACGACGAGCTGCAGGAGCAGCACCGGGTCGACCTGCAGAGCTCGAGCCGGTCGGCCGAGGCCTACCGGCACCTGCAGACCAACCTCCAGTTCCTGGACGTCGACACGCCCCCGCGGGTGCTCATGGTCTCCAGTGCCATGCCGTCCGAGGGCAAGACGACGGTCGCGGTCAACCTGGCACTCGCCCTGGCCGACGCCGGCCAGCGGGTCGCGCTCATCGAGGCCGACCTGCGGCGGCCGCGGGTGACGAGCTACCTCGGCCTCGTCACCGGGGTGGGCCTCACCAACGTCCTGACCGGTCAGGTGCGGGTGGAGGAGGTGGCGCAGCCCCACGGGGAGGACGGGACCCTGGTGGTCATCGGCGCCGGACCGTCGGCGCCGAACCCGGCTCAGCTGCTCGCCTCGGGCGCGATGGGCACTCTCCTGCAGGAGCTGCGGGAGAGCCACGACTACGTCGTCCTCGACGCCCCGCCGCTGCTCCCCGTCGCCGACGCGACCGGCCTCGCCGTCCTGGCCGACGGCGTCCTCCTCTCCGTGCGCCACGGCAGCACGACCCGGGAGCAGCTCCAGCGGACGCGCGCCACGCTGGACCGCGTGGGGGCCCGCACGGTCGGGACCGTCCTGAACATCGTGCCGGCGCGCGACGACGTCAGCGCGGCGTACGGCTACAGCACCGAGTACGCCGCTCGGCCGGCGACCGCGGCGCGCTAGGTGGATCCCCGGCCGTCGGGGGTCGGCGAGCCGTGACGGTGTCCGGCGAGCCGACCCCTGCGACCGCGTTCCGGCTGCTGTTCGTCTGCACCGGCAACATCTGCCGGTCCGCGGCGGCCGAACGGCTGGCGCGGCGGCGGCTCGCGGAGCTCCTCCTCGGGAGTGCCGCCCCCGTCCAGGTGCACAGCGCGGGCACGCGGGCGGTGGTCGGTGCCGCGATCCACCCGGACAGCGCCGCGGCCGTGCGCGCACTGGGCGGTGACGTGGACGGTTTCGCGGCCCGCCGGCTGCGCCGGCCGATGGTGACCGAGGCCGACCTGGTCCTGACGATGACGCGGGAGCACCGGCAGGCCGTGCTCGGCCTCGAGCCGCGGGCCCTGTCCCGGACCTTCACCCTCCGCGAGGCGGCGGACCTGGCGCGGCTGGTCGGCGAGCTGCCGGGCACCGCGGGCACGCCGGCCGGCGACCCGCGCAGTCTCGTGGGCCGGATGGCCGCCGCCCGGCGCCTGCGGGCTAGTGGCGCGGGTGACGACGTCGACGACCCGATCGCCGGGCCCCCGGAGGCGCACGCCCGCGCCGTGGCGAGCATCGCCGAGTGCCTGGGGCCGGTCCTCGAGCACGTCCTCCGCCCCTCGTCGCGCCAACACGGGTGACGGGCTCCTCGCCGGGAGCAGCGGGTCGCTCCCGCGGTCCCGCGGACCAGCGCACCGCGGAGGACCGGATCTGGCGCGGCCGCTCGGCCCGGCCTGCGTCCTGACACGTCTGCCGGCGCCCCCGCTCGACGACCAACTCGGTAAGGACCTGCGGGAACGGGCTCCCGGACGCCTCCCACCTCCCTGGTGAGCTCGCCGCATCCTGGGGCTCCCGGCGGCGCCGGGTCCGCGGCCTCGACGGGCGCACGAGTAAAGACGTATCAGGACGCGGCGGTCCGGCCTCATCATGGTGAGGATCGCTCAGCGGGGTGGTGGTGCAATGATCCGGCTCTTCGTCAGCTACTCGCGCAAGGACGAGGCCGCGGTCGAGGGGATGATCACCGACCTCGGACGGGCCCACTTGTCGGTGTGGCACGACCAGGCCCTCCATGGTGGGGACCCGTGGTGGCAGGACATCCTGCGGCGGATCCGCGAGTGCGACGTGTTCCTGTTCGCCCTGTCCGAGAACTCGCTGGCATCCAAGCCGTGCCTGGCCGAGCTGTCCTACGCGCGGGCGCTGGGTCTGCCGCTCCTGCCGGTGCAGGTGGGCCCGGTGGGCAATCTCCGGCTCACTCCGGTCGCCGACATCCAGGTGGTCGACTACCGGGAGCGGACGCTGGCCCACGGGATGGCGTTGATCGAGGCGATCCAGGACGTCGCGGCCGGACGGCGGCCGTTGCCCGACCCCCTGCCGGAGCCGCCGCCGGTCCCGTTCGAGTACCTGCTGCGTCTGGGCACGGCGATCGGTGCAGCACAGCTGACGCCGGATCAGCAGGGAGACTTCATCCGTCAGCTGCGCGAGTGCCTGGAGACGGAGGAGGACGAAGGGGTCAAGGACGACGCCCGGGAACTGTTGCGTGCGCTTCGACGCAGACCCGACATCACCTACCGAAACGCCGGGGCGGTCGACCACCTGCTCGCCGACCTGGCTGCTACGGACACCCGGGAGATCCACTTCGCAGATGCCGGCGGGCGCCACCCTCCTCCCGCGGGCACGACGGTCCCCGCCACCGGTGCAGACGCCGAGGACACCGAGCGTGGGCAACCTCCTGGGCCGCAGACGAGCCCCGCCGACTCCGATGCCGACCGTCGACGTCCGCGTCATCGGGCAGCGGGCTCGACCGCTGCGGCGCCGGGTGGGGGGACGCGGTCCCGCCTCGTGCCTCGCGTGCTCATCAGCGGCGTCCTGCTGCTCGTCCTCGCAGCCCTGGCAACGAGCGTGCTGCTCTTCCGCTCCGCCAACACCACCATGGTCCATGCCGAGGCCGCCGACGACCCCGGGGACTACCCCGCATTCGTGACACTGCCCGCCGACACCGAGCCCGGGCAGCGACCCACACCCCCGCCGGGGGAGACCGTGTCCGGGAACACCCCCGGCCTCTACGGCGGCACCGGAGCCAACACCTGCGACGTCGAGGCGATGGCGCGCCATCTGGAGGCCCATCCGGACATGGCAACCGCCTGGGCCGGTGTCCGCGAGATCCGGCGCGACCAGATCCGCCCCTTCCTGGCCTTGCTCACCCCGGTGACCCTGCGCACCGACACCGCCGTCACCAACCACGGCTATGACGACGGCCGGGTCATCCCCTTCCAGTCCGTGCTGCAGGCCGGAACGGCGGTGCTCGTCGACCAGTGGGGCGTCCCGCGGGTCCGATGCGCCTGCGGCAACCCCCTGAAACCACCCGACCCGCCGCCCAGGGCACGCTACGAGGAATCGGCGTGGCCGGAGTTCTCGACCCGGACCGTGGCAGTGATCACGCGGGCGCCGGAGATCGTCACCACGTTCGTCATCGTGCAGCCGGACACCCGTGAGGTCGTCGCCCGGCCCCAGGGGACACGGGGCGACCAGGACCAGGCTCCCGACCCAGCCGACGCCGCGGCGGCCCGCGACTTCGGCGAGCGGGACTCGGGTCCATCGTCACGCGGCCCGACGGATGAATCACCCACAGAGCCGGACGATCCGGCGGGGAACGGCGATTCGAGCCCGGGCGACGAGAGCCCGAGCTCAGGACCCCAATCCTCCAGCGAACCAGAACCGACCGTGGAGGAGACCCCGGGGGAGGAGGTCCCGACGGAGGAGGTCCCGACGGAGGAGACCCCGACGGAGATCCCGGAGGAGGAGACCCCGACGGAGGAGGTCCCGGCGGAGGAGACCCCGACGGAGGAGGTCCCGGCGGAGGAGACCCCGACGGAGATCCCGGAGGAGGAGACCCCGACGGAGGAGGTCCCGGCGGAGGAGACCCCGACGGAGGAGGTCCCGGAGGAGGAGACCCCGACGGAGGAGGTCCCGGCGGAGGAGACCCCGACGGAGGAGGTCCCGGCGGAGGAGACCCCGACGGAGATCCCGGAGGAGGAGACCCCGACGGAGATCCCGGAGGAGGAGACCCCGACGGAGATCCCGGAGGAGGAGGCCCCGGAGGAGGAGCCGGTGGAAGAGGAGCCTCCCGCCGACGGCAGCTGACGCAGGACCGGCGGTATGCCTGTGACGCGAACCGTGCCCCCACTGTGGGGACGCCGAGGAGGCGCTGCGGATGCGGTCTTGCCGATCGTCGCCCGCGAGGTGCGCCAGGAGGCCCCACTGCCGCGGGCCCGTTCGGAGACGTCGGCCCCTTGCGTCGGATGTCGACGGCAGTCCGACCTGTGCCGTCCCGTGCGTCTGGGGTACTGCCCTCTGGATGTGGCCCGGGAGCTACTGCTCACCCGCCACCGGCTCACCGAGCGGCGCGGCTTCGCCGACCTGCTCCCCGACGATCACGGGGTCCTGGACAGTCGTCACCCACGTCCGGCGTCACGGAGTCGTTCTCCCGTTCCTCCGCCCATGACGGTCACGAGGAACGGGAGTCCCACCACGGGAGAGCGTTCACGAGGTCGGCGGCTGGTAGTTCGGCTGCACCTGGCCCGCCGCGTCGACCTCCTCGGGGGTCATGAGGACGACGGTGCGCACGCTGACAGCGCCACTGCCGTTCACCGCGAGCGCGATGGCGGTCGCCGTCCGGGCATCGGGCAGCTCGACGATCGTGTAGACGTCGTCGGACCCGAACGCGAAGTCGAAGCTCTCCACCCGCCCGCCCAGGTCCGAGACCATCGTCTCGATGGCAGCCCGCCGAGCGGTGCCGCCTGCCGCGAGGACCGCCTTCGAGCCCTGCGGTGAGTAGTTGCCGATGAACAGGTAGCGAGGCACGGCGCCTCCTCACTCGGCCCCCGTGCAGGCGCGATGATCCCGCCGGTGACCGCCGGCGACAACGAGAGCTGCAGCGCCGGAGCGGTCCCCGGCGTGCCGGCAACGGACGGTCAGACCGTTGGCCAGGTGAGCGGCGGACCGCCCCGGCGACCCGAGAGGGAGGGCTCCTCGTCAGCCGGGCGTCGTGGCCGGCGGCGCCGGGCGGGACCGGGCGGCCGCAGGCACGGTCAGCTCGTCGCGGAAGAGCCGCCGGGCCGCGAACCCGCCGCAGCGGCCGCGAGCACCCCCGCTGCCGCCCGTGCCGAGGACGACGACCAGGTCCGGCCAGGACCAGCTGCCGGTCCGACCCGCCCTCGTCGCGGCGCGCGAGGTCGAACGCAGAGCTCGAACGGCCATGCGGATCCGCGGCGAGTAGGGCACCAGCCATCTGTTGGACTGACGGCATCCCACCCGGCTTCTCGGCCGACGAGATCGTCTCGACACGATCCTGCGCGCGATCCCCGGCCTGGTCCCCGGCCAGGAACGAGCACCACGACCTGTTCCCCTCCATCGCCTACCGGGAGCTCACGGCCGGCCTCATCCAGGCTCCCCACCGTTCCGAACAGGTCGACGACCGCGCGCCGCTGACGATGCGGAGGCTGCTGGCCGAGTGCCTGTGCCTGGCCAACAGTCTCACGGTCAGGGCTCCGCGGAGCTGCTCTCGCTGGAGGAGGAGCTCGTCGTGGTGGGGGCCGTGGTGGTCGGGGCCGTGGTGGTGGGGGCCGCCGTGGTGGGGGCCGCCGTGGTGGGGGCCGTGGTGGTGGGGGCCGCCGTGGTGGGGGCCGTGGTGGGAGCCGCCGTGGTGGGGGCCGCCGTGGTGGGGGCCGCCGTGGTGGGGGCCGTGGTGGTGGGGGCCGCCGTGGTGGGAGCCGCCGTGGTGGGAGCCGCCGTGGTGGGAGCCGCCGTGGTGGGGGCCGCCGTGGTGGGAGCCGCCGTGGTGGTGGGGGCCGCCGTGGTCGGGGCCGTGGTGGTGGGGGCCGTGGTGGTGGGGGCCGCCGTGGTGGGGGCCGTGGTGGTGGGGGCCGCCGTGGTGGGAGCCGTGGTGGTGGGGGCCGTGGTGGTGGTCGGGGCCGCCGTGGTGGGGGCCGCCGTGGTGGGAGCCGCCGTGGTGGGAGCCGCCGTGGTGGTGGGAGCTGTGGTGGTGGGAGCTGTGGTGGTGGGAGCTGTGGTGGTGGGAGCTGTGGTGGTGGGAGCTGCGGTGGTGGGAGCTGCGGTGGTGGGGGCCGCCGTGGTGGCCGCGGTGGTCGGGGCGGTGGAGGTGCTCGTCTGCGACGGCGTCGTGGTTCCCGCCGAGGTACTGGTCCCGGTCTGGGTGGTGATCGCGGACGAGGAGGTCGTCCCGGTCGAGTCGCTCGTCTGGGCTGACGCCGTCGGCTCCGGTGGCGTCGTCCCGGACGGGGTCGTGGGGATCGTCGGCGGCGTCGTGCCGGGGAGGAACTGGACGAGCGGAGCATCACCGGGCCCTGGGGGCGGCACGGTCCCGCTACCGCTGGTCTGTTGCCCTTCCGGTGGCGACGACCCGGGAGGGGCCGGGTCCGCGGGCGGCAACAGGTCGGACGGATCGGGGCCTGGTCCGTCCGTGGTCGAGGTGCCGACGTCCCCGTCTCTGGTCGGCGCCGCCCGCCCGTCCGCGGCCTCGCCGTCCACGGGGTCCTGCGAGCCCTGGACGGCACCGGCCACCCCGAGCAGCATCCCGAGGACGGCGGCGCCGGCCAGGAGGCGTCTGGCCCTCCCGCGCATCCCACGGGACGGGACCGTCGACGTGGCCCTCCCGAGGCCCGTCAGGCGCCGACGGTGTCCGTCACCCCTCCGGTGCGCGCTGTCGTCGGGCACGGAGTCCCCGGGCCGGCCGGCCGGGGGTGGGGTGGAGGTCGCGGCGGCGGCGCCGGCGGCGTAGGCCGCCTGCTCGCCGGCGTGCTGAGCCTGCGGGGCGGCAGTGGTCTGGGCAGTGGTCTGGGCAGTGGCCTGGGTGGTCTGG
>NZ_JBFNXQ010000156.1:0-7907 GCF_041018925.1 Geodermatophilus maliterrae | reverse complement strand
GGTCGCCGACCCGCAGCGGCAGCGGCGTGGCCAGCCGCAGCCGCACCGCCGCGCCCTCCAGCGTCCGCACCCGCACCGGCACCGCCGCCGACCCGAGGTGCAGCACCGCCTCGACCGGCAGCCGGTCCTCCGGCTCGGTGGCGAGGACGACGTCGACCTCGGCGGTGGAACGGAAGGCGCCCGGGGTGAGCAGAGCGTCACCGCGGGACAGGTCCTCGACGGCGACGCCGCGCAGGTTGAGCGCCACCCGGGCGGTCGCGCTCGCCCGCTCCACCGGCCGGCCCAGCGACTGCACGCCGCGCACGCCCACCTCACGGCCGCCGAGCTGCAGCCGGTCCCCGGTGGCCACCGACCCCGCGGCCAGCGTGCCGGTGACGACCGTGCCGGCGCCGCGGATGGGGAACGCGCGGTCGATCCACAGCCGCACCGGGGCGGCGGGGTCGGGCGCCGGCAGCCCGGCGAGCAGCGTCTCCAGCGCGGCGGTCAGCTCGGGCACGCCCCGGCCGACGGGCGCGCTGACCGCCACCCCCGGCACCGCGCCCATCGACGTCGCGGCCAGCCGCTCGGTCGCGTCGGCGAGGACGGGCGCGGGGTCGGCGAGGTCGGCCTTGGTGACGGCGAGCAGCGCGTGCCGCACGCCGAGGGCGTCCAGGACGGCGACGTGCTCGGCGGTCTGCGCCGACCAGCCGTCGTCGGCCGCGACCACCACCAGCGCGGCCGGCACCGACCCCACCCCGGCGAGCATGTTCCCGACGAACCGCTCGTGCCCGGGGACGTCGACGACGGCCAGCACCCGGCCCGAGGGCAGCGTCGTCCAGGCGAAGCCGAGGTCGATGGTCAGGCCGCGGCGGCGCTCCTCCTCCCACCGGTCGGGCTCCATGCCGGTGAGCGCCCGGACGAGGGTGGACTTGCCGTGGTCGACGTGCCCGGCGGTGGCGAGGACGTCCATGCCGGTCAGGCCCCCCGCCCGGCGACGGCCAGCACCGCGGCGGCCAGGTCGCCGTCGGCCGACGGCGGCACGCTGCGCAGGTCGAGCAGCGTGCGGCCGTCCTCGACGTGCCCGACCACCGGGCAGGCGCCCCGGCGCAGCGGCGCGGCGAAGGAGCCCGGCAGCGACACCGCGGCGCTCGGCAACGGGTGCTCCGGCGCCCCTCCCCCGCCCACGCGGGCGGCCGAGTCCACGGCCCGGGCGTCCACCCCGGCGCCGGCCAGCCGGGCGGCCAGCGCCTCGGCGCGGCGGCGCAACCCCGCGACGTCGGCGGCGAGCATCTCCTGCACCGGCGGCAGCGGGCCGCGCAGCGTGGCCTCCAGCGCCGCCAGCGTCGTCTTGTCCACCCGCAGCGCCCGGTACAGCGGGTGCCGGCGCAGCCGCTGCACGAGCTCGGCCCGCCCGAGGACCAGCCCGGCCTGCGGGCCGCCGAGCAGCTTGTCGCCGCTGGCCAGCACCAGGTCGGCGCCGTCGGCGAGCGTGGTCTGCAGGTCGGGCTCCTCGGGCAGGACGGGGTGCGGGCGCAGCAGCCCGGAGCCGACGTCGGCGACCAGCGGGACGCCGGTGCCCTCGAGCCCGGCGGCCAGCGAGGCCACCGGCACCGACCGGGTGAAGCCCCGGACGACGAAGTTCGACGGGTGCACCTTGAGCACCGCGCCGGTGCCGGGGCCGAGGGCGCGCGTGTAGTCCTCGAGCGCCACGCGGTTGGTCGTGCCGACCTCGCGCAGCCGGGCGCCGGTGGACTCCAGCAGCTCGGGGATGCGGAAGCCGTCGCCGATCTCGACCAGCTCGCCGCGGGCGATGACCAGCTCGCCGCCGAGCGCGGTGGCCACCAGGGCCAGCGCGGCGGCGCAGTTGTTCACCACGATCGCCGCCTCGGCCGCCGGGACGGCCGCGAGCAGCGCCGCCAGGGCCGCCTCACCGCGGGGCCCGCGCCGGCCGCTGCCCAGGTCGAGCTCGACGTCGGTGGTGCCGCTGGCCGCGACCACGGCCTCGACGGCGGCCGGTGACAGCGGCGCCCGCCCGAGGTTGGTGTGCACGAGGACGCCGGTGGCGTTGAGCACCGGCCGCAGGCTGCCCGCGGTGCCCGGGAGGCCGGCGAGGACGGCGGCGACGGCGTCGTCGGGGGCGAGGGATCCCTGCCGCACCTGCTGCTGGACGCCGCGGACGGCATCCTTGACCAGCTCGCGCCCCAGCCGGGCGGAGGCGGCGGCCAGCGCGGGGTCGGCCAGCAGCGTGTCGGTGCGCGGCACCTGCCGGCGGGGATCGGTGCTCATCGCCGCCGAGGGTAGGTGGAGCCGCGGGACCGGCCGGTCCCGCGCTCCACCTCCTGCTCAGCAGGCGTTGCCGGCGGCGCCGGCGAAGCCGGGCTTGCCGGTCGCCGGCCGCGCCACCGCCCGGCCGCCGAGCTCGGCACCGCCCCCGGTGACCGACCAGTGCTGCTCGCCGACGGTGACCTCGGCGAGCTCGAAGGTGGTCTTGTACGGCGAGAACGCCACGTGCTCGTTGACCGCGTACAGGGCCTGCGGCGCGCAGAGGAACAGCGCCAGCGCCCGGTCCTGCACGTAGGCGTCGATCCGCTCGGCCACCTCCACCAGCGCCCCGCCGTCGAGCTGCACCCTCATCTCGTCGAACAGCGCGTCGAAGCCGTCGTCGGGCGGACCGGCGCGGAAGGCGCCGTCGAGCCCGAAGAACTCCCGGTGGACGGCGGCCGGCGGCGCCTCCGACGACAGGTCGAACCAGGCGTGCACCAGCACGTCCCAGGGCAGCGGCAGCTTCTTCTCCGCCAGCGCCCGGGCGCCGGCCAGCGCCTGCTCGGCCGGCACCACGGTCACCTCGACCAGGAGGTCCAGCGCGGACCGGACCTGGGCGGCCAGCAGGTGCGCGATGCCGGCGAGGGGCTCCGGTGCGGCGATCCGCAGCGGACGGCGGGCCGGCCAGCCCGCGCGGGCGAACAGCTCGCGGGCGCCCGCCGGGTCGTGCGGGTACGGCGCGGCCGCGGCCGGGAAGCCGCTGCACCAGGGCGGGGTGAGCGCCGGGGGGACCGTCGCGTAGCCGGCCAGGCCCTGCTCGACGACGGCGGCCCGGTCGACGGCGAGGTTCAGCGCCCGCCGGACGTCGACGTCGTGCAGCGGCGCGTCGCTGTCGCGGTTGAGGATCCCGACGAGCACCCGGTTGGCGTCGCAGACGACCAGGCGGGCGTGGTCGGAGGCGACGACCCGCGCGGCGTCGGCCGGGGACACCTCGGTGACGATGTCGACCTCGCCCTCGGTCTCGCAGACCAGCCGCAGCGCCTCGTCCGGCGTCACGTCGTTGCGGAAGACGGCGCGCTCGACCCGGGGACCGCGCGCGGCGCGGTTCCAGTGGTCGAGGTTGGCCTCCAGCACGACCTGCGGGTCGCGCTGCTCGCTCTCGATGAGCCACGTCGCCCGGAAGGGCTCGGCGCTCATGAGCGCGGCACGGGTGGTGATCGACGAGGCACCCTGGACCAGGGTGAACGGACCGGTGCCCCACGGGCCCGGCTCGTCGATCACCTACCAGTGGCCCTCGCCGGAGCCGTACTTCCGGTAGCCGAAGCCGGGGGCGTCCTTGCCGCTCCAGAACGCCGAGCTGGCGATGTGGAAGCCGCGGAACTTGCCGATGGCCAGGCCGTCGGGGCCGGGCAGGGAGAAGCGGAGGGTGTGGTCGTCGACGACCTCGGCGGTCGACTCCGGCGCCGGGAAGTTCAGCCAGGTGCCCGGCGGGTGGGGCGCGGCCCAGCGCTGCATCTCCTCGAAGTTCTGCTTCACGTTGTGCGCGGTGAAGTGCTCGCCGTCCTGGAAGCGGACGCCGCGCCGCAGCCGGAGCTCCAGCGTGCGCTCGTCGAGCCACTCCGAGGACTCGGCCAGCGAGTACACGACCCGCCCGGCCTCGTCGATGCGGATCGGCTCCTCCATGGTGTTCCAGGTGATGAACAGCCAGTTCAGCGGCGAGGGGTCGACGACGTGGACGGTGCCGACCGGTTCCGGCGGTGCGGTCATGGGAGGTCCTCCCCGGGGGAGACGGTCCACCCGGCAGCCGCCGGACGGCGGACGCGGCTCGGTGTGGTCCTCGTCACGCCCGATAGAACGGTAGCGCACCACCGGGTCGCGCACACCGGTCCGGTCGGGCAGGTGGGTGCGCGCGGACGGGGGGGCGGGGGGGCCCGCCCCCCCCCGGGGGGGGGGGGGGGGGGGGCGGGGGGGGGCCCCCCCCCCCCCCCCGGCGACCGGCGGCCTCAGCAGTGGGCGTACTCGTGCGGGCGCAGCAGCATCGCCGCGGCCATCGCCGGGAGCATGAGGACGTGGCCCCAGAGCAGCAGGGCGTCCTCGTCGATGAGCTCGAGCGCGAGCGGCACGAACAGCACGAGGAAGGGCAGGTACATCGCCGCGCCCATCTCGGCGATCGGCCGCCAGCGGTGGCCGCGGATCTTCATCCACGCGGACATGGCGACGGTCATGTTCGTCGCCATGATCAGCGCGCCCGTGTACGGGTCGTGCATCACCTCGGCGGCACCGAGGGCGTCGAGGACGAACGTCCACACCGGGTGCAGCGCCACCATGCCGACGGCCATCGCCACGACCATCTCGGCGAAGTGCAGGGTGAACTTCTTCGCGCTCAGGTGGTGCGCGGTGTGCGGCGCGGGCTCGGAGTGGGCGGGCTCGGGGTGCGCGGCGGTCGCGGTCTGGGTGGGGATGGTGCTGGACACGGCTGGCCTCCGGAGGGGATCGGGCCGGGCGGGGTTCACGGGACGAGGGCGTAGCCGGCCTCGTCGACCGCGGCGGCGATGTCGGCGCGGTCGACCGGGTGGGCGGCGGTGACGGTGACCGTGCCGGTGGCCAGGTCGACGGTGACCGACTCGACGCCCTCGACACCCGAGATCTCCTCGGTGACCGCGCGCCGGCAGTGCTCGCAGGTCATGCCGGTGACGGTGAAGGTGGTCGAGCCGACGAAGGTGCGGGGCGTGCTGGACAGCATGGGGACTCCTCGATCGGGCTGGGTGGTGCTGCGGTCGGGGATCAGGGTCGGTGCGGGGGCGGGGGTCTCTCACCGGGGAAACCGCCGGTCTCTCCGCCGGGATCGGCCGGTCAGTGGCCGGGTGCGCCGTGCCCGTGTGCGCCGTGCCCGTGGCCGGCGGCGCCCGCGGCCGGCCGGCCGCCGGGGACCGCGAGCAGGGTCAGCAGGAACAGCGCGGCGAGGACGGCCGCGGTGGCGGTGAAGGCGCGGCCGTAGCCGTCGATCAGGCCGGCGGAGGTGGCCAGGTCCCCGGCGACGGCGGTGAGGGCGGCGACGCCGAGGGCGGCACCGATCTCGTGGCCGGTCATCATCAGCCCGCTCGCCAGGCCGGACTGCTCGCCCGGCACATCGCTCATCGCGGCGACGGCGATGGCGACGAACATCGGGCCCACCCCTGCACCGACCAGCAGGAAGCCGGGCAGCACGTCGGCGGCGTAGGAGGTGCCACCGGCAGCGGCCGCCAGCAGCAGCACGCCACCGGCCATGACCACCAGCCCGCCGAGGACCAGGGTGCGGGCACCGAGCCGGTCGATGACCTTCGACGCCGCGGCTGCGCCCAGGGTGATGGCGGCGGCCAGCGGCAGGAACTGCAGCCCGGCGACGACCGGGGAGGCGCCGATGACGCCCTGCAGGTACAGCGAGGTCAGGAAGATCGCGCCGACCACGACACCGGTCACGCCGGCCATCACCGCCGAGGCCGAGACCAGCGACCGCATCCGCCAGGTCGACGGAGGCACCAGCGGGTCGGCGGCGCGGCGCTCGAGCCGGGCGAACGCGGCCAGCAGGACCGCGGCAGCGGCCAGCGCGATCCAGGTGCGCGGTGCGGTCCAGCCCGCGGAGCGGGTGGCCTCGATGCCGAACACCAGCGCCAGCAGTCCGGTCACCAGGGTGAGCGCGCCGGGGACGTCGAGCCGGCGCAGCGCGCCCGGCCGGGAGCCGCCCCGGGTCACGGCCCGCAGCGTGCCGAGCACGACGGCCGCACCGATCGGCACGTTGATGAAGAACACCGCCCGCCAGCCCAGTGCGCTGGTCAGCGCCCCGCCGAAGAGGACGCCGGCGGCGATGCCGAGGCTGCCGACGGTCCCCCAGACGGCGAGCGCGGTCTGGCGCTGCCGGCCGGCGTAGGCGGTCATGACGATCGACAGCGCCGCCGGGGTGAGCAGCGCGGCGCCGGCGCCCTGCGCGGCCCGCGAGAGGATCAGCGTCAGCGGGGTCTGCGCCAGGCCGCTGACCAGGGAGGCGGCGGTGAACAGGCCGACGCCGACGAGGAAGGCGCGGCGCCGGTCGAGCAGGTCGGCGATCCGGCCGCCGAGCAGCAGCAGCCCGCCGGTGAGCAGCACGTAGGCGGAGATCGTCCACTGGTACTGCGCGGCCGACAGCTGCAGCGCGCGGCTGATGGACGGCAGCGCGACGTTCACCACCGACACGTCCAGGATGACCATGAACTGGGCGGCGATCATGAACGCGAAGACGGTCCACGACCGGCGCGGCTCGTCCTCGGGCGCCCGGTGTGACGGGCGCGCGTGGACGGTCGCCAGCGGCTCGGTGGAGGGATGGGGCGACATCTGTTCTCCTCGGTCGACGGGTCCGGGTGGTGGTGCGCCGCCACCGTCGCCGTCACCACGACCGCTCGTGCCGGGGATTCGGCCAGGGAACCGGCCGGCCCGCGCCCCAGGGCCGGGTCGGGCCGATCCGGTGCCGGATCGCACTACGCTCCCGGCGTGCTTTCCGGCCGGGAGCGCGAGCGCGCAGCCATCGCGGGCCTCGTCGACGAGGCGTGGGCCGGCCGGGGTGGCGCGCTGGTCCTCACCGGGCCGCCGGGCGTGGGCAAGTCGGCCCTGCTGGCGGACGCGGCGGCGCGGGCCGACGGCATGACGGTCCTCGGCACGCAGGGGCTGGAGTCGGAGTCGCCGCTGGCGTTCGCCGCGCTGCAGCGCCTGCTGCGACCGGTCCTGGCCGGCTGCGTGCAGCACCTGCCCCAGCCGCAGGCCCGCGCGCTGCAGGCGGCGTTCGGCGAGACCGACGACGGCCCCGGCGACCGCTTCCTGGTCTTCCTGGCGGCGTTGAGCGTCCTCGCCGAGGCCGGACAGCACAGGCCGGTGCTCGCCGTCGTGGACGACGCGCACTGGCTCGACGACGCCTCGGCCGCGGCACTGCTGTTCGTCGCCCGTCGACTGCAGGTGGAGCGGGTCGCCCTGCTGTTCGCCGCCCGCGACTCGGACGTGCGCACCTTCGACGGCGGCGACCTGCCCCACCTCGTCGTCGGCGGTCTCGACGCCGCCGCCGCCGGGGAGCTGCTCAGCGCCCGCGCCGCCGTCGCCGTCCCCCCGGACGTGCGCGACGCGCTCCTCGCCGGCACCGGTGGCAGCCCGCTCGCGCTGGTCGAGCTCGCCGAGGCCCTCCCGTCCGAGCAGCTGTCCGGCCGGGTCCGGCTGCCGGCTCGCCTGCCGTTGACCGAGGGCGTCGAGCGGGCCTTCCTCGACCGCTGCCGGCGGCTGCCGGCACAGGCGCAGACGGTGCTGCTGGTCGCGGCCGCCGACGACTCCGGGCGGGCGCGCGTCGTGCACCAGGCGGCCACGTGCCTGGGGGCGGACGAGCAGGCGCTGGTGGCCGCCGAGCGCTCCGGACTGCTGCGGATCCGTGGTGCCGCGGTCGACCTGCGGCACCCGCTGGTGCGCTCTGCTGTCTACGGCGCCGCCACCAGCACCGAGCGCCGTCGGGCGCACCGCGCCCTGGCCGCCGCGCTGACCGGCCCCGACGAGGCCGACCGGCGTGCGTGGCACCTGGCCGCGTCGGTCGAGGAACCGGACGCGGCGGTCGTCGCCGAGCTGGACGCCGCCGCGGAACGGGCCCGGGCGCGGGGCGGCCTGGAGGCCGCGGCGTC
>NZ_JBFNXQ010000155.1:0-8004 GCF_041018925.1 Geodermatophilus maliterrae | reverse complement strand
GCCCGGGGGGGGGCCCCCCCCCCCCGCCCCCCCGGGGGGGGGGGGGGGCGCCGCGGCCGGGGGGGCCCCCCCCCCACCGCACCCGCGCTCCTGCCGACGGCGAGCGCGCGTCCCCGAACCGAGATCACGGAGGGCTCTGTGGACGAGCTGCAGCAAGCGGTCTCCGCACTGGCGGTCGACGCCGCCGAGGTCGACAGGCTGGTGGCCGGTCTGTCCCCTGAGGAGTGGAGCACCCCGACGCCGGCGCCGGGGTGGAGCATCGCCCACCAGATCGGCCACCTGGCGTTCGTGTGCCGGATCGCCGGGGTGGCGGCCGCCCAGCCGGAGGCCTTCACCGCGCTGGTCTCGAGGATCGGCAGCGGTCCCGGGGCGTTCGACGCCGCAGTGAACGGAGCCCTCGGCGAGTACGTCGCCCTGGACCCCGCTGCCCTGCTGGAGCGCTGGCGTGCGGAGCGTGACGCCGCTGTCGCGGCACTGGCCGCGGCTCCCGCCGACGGGCTCGTGCCCTGGCTGGTCAACCCACTCCCGCCGGCCGTGCTGGCCCGGGCGGGGATGCTCGAGGTGTTCGCGCACGGCCAGGACGTCGCCGACGCCCTCGGCGTGCAGCGCACGCACACCGACCGCCTCCGGCACGTCGTCGCCTTCGCCGTCCGCACCCGCGACTTCGGGTACCTGTCCCGCGGTCTCACCCCGCCCGCCGAGGAGTTCCGGTTCGAGCTGGTCGGGCCGTCGGGAGCGACGTGGGAGTTCGGACCGGCCGATGCCGCCCAGCGGGTCACCGGGGACGCGGTCGACCTCTGTCTCCTGGTCAGTCGCCGGCGGCACCGTGCCGACCTGCAGCTGACGGCGGTCGGCGAGCTCGCCGAGCAGTGGCTCGAGCTCGCCCAGGCCTATCGGGGGCCCGCTGGTCCCGGGCGGGCTCCCGGCCAGTTCGTCGACGGCGCCTCGGTCCCCGGGGAGGCCCGACCCGCTCGGGTGTGAGGAATCCACACGCGGACCGTGAGGATCGCCGCGCATCTCGTTACGGCCTCACTTGTCCGGCGAATCCGCAGCTCACGACCATTGCCACGGCGCCTCACCCGTGCAGTGGAGAACCCGACGGAAGGAAGAGATGTGACTGACATCCCGACGGCCGCCCAGGCCGGACGCAGGTCGTGGTGGGGACTGGCCGTGCTGTGTCTGCCCACCATGCTCGCGATGCTGGACCTGAGCGTGGTCATCCTCGCTCTGCCGCAGCTGGGCGCGAGCCTCGGCGCCAACGGCGTCGAAGAGCTGTGGATCACCGACGTGTACGGCTTCCTCATCGCCGGGTTCCTCGTGACGATGGGCCGACTGGGCGACCGCATCGGACGGCGGCGGCTGCTGCTCGTCGGCGTCGCCGCGTTCGGCCTGCTGTCGGTCCTGGCGGTCTTCTCCACGGGCCCGGAGATGATGATCGTCATCCGGGCCCTGCTGGGCGTCGCCGGCGCCACCATCATGCCCTCGACCCTGGCCCTGCTCCGGACCATGTTCCCCGACCCCAAGCAGATGGGCGCGGCCATGGGGATCTGGTCGACGGCCATGATCGCGGGGATCTCGCTCGGGCCGGTCGTCGGCGGCCTGCTGCTGAACTCCTTCTGGTGGGGCTCGGTCTTCCTGATCGCGGTGCCGGTGACGGTCCTGCTGCTCGTCGCCGGTCCCTTCCTGCTGCCGGAGTCGCGTCACGAGGGCTCCGAGCCGCTGGACCTCCTCAGCGTCGTGCTGTCGCTGGCCGCGATCCTGCCCCTCGTCTACGGGCTCAAGGAGCTGGCGCGCAGCGGCTGGACGCTCGGCGCGGTGGCGGCCATCGTCGTGGGAGCCGCCGTCGGCATCGCCTTCGCCCGTCGGCAGCGGGAGCTCCGCGACCCCCTGCTGGACCTGCGACTGTTCGCCCTCCCCGCGGTCGGTGGCAGCCTCGGGCTGTACCTGCTGGTGGGAGTGGTCCAGGGCGGCAACGCGCTGCTCATGACCCAGCACCTGCAGCTGGTCGAGGCCCTGTCCCCGCTGGCGACCGCCCTCTGGCTCCTGCTCCCGTCGGTGATCGTCGTCCTCGGGATCCAGATCACCATGAAGCTGGTGACGACGGTGCGCCCCGCCGCGGTGCTGATCGGCGGCGTGCTCGTGGCGGCACTGGGCATGCTCGTCCTGACCCGGGTCGGCCCGGTCGACGGCTTCGGAACGGTGATGCTGGGCATCTGCCTGGTGTTCCTCGGGGTCAGCCCGGTCGGTGTGCTCAGCAACCAGCTGGTCATGATGTCCGCTCCGCCGGAGAGGGCGGGTTCGGCGGGGTCCCTCTCGACGACCGCCGGAGAGCTGGGCACGGCCCTGGGCATCGCCTCGCTCGGCAGCGTCGCCGCGGCGGTGTACCACAGCACCATCACCGTCCCCGGGGAGACGCCCGCGGACGCCGCCGGTGCCGCCGAGGACAGCATCGTGGGTGCGGCGACGGCAGCACCGCGGCTGTCGCCGGAGACGAGAGACGCGCTCGTCACCGCCGCCCGCGAGGCCTTCACGCAGGGCTACAACGTCGTGGCCGTGCTCTGCGCCGTGCTCTTCGTCCTCCTCGCCGGTCTGGTCTGGGCGACCCTGCGGCGCATCCCCCCGGTCGGCGCCCCGCCGCAGCAGGCCGACCCCGACGCCGCGGAGGGCGCGGCCCCGCCGGAGGCCGGCGTGCAGGGAGTGGCCGCGCTCGAGGCCGATGCCGCACCCGGGATCGACGTCGTGCCCGCAGCCCAGGACGGCGCCGGCACTCGCTGAACCGCCACGTCCGGCCCCGGCCCGGTGGTGTCGACGACTCCACCGGGCCGGGGTCGGCCCACCGCAGCCGCGCTGTGTCCTGTCCAGTCCCGCCCCGGAAGAGGATCTGACGTGTCCCACCTCCTGGAGCCCGTGCCCCCCTCCGTGATGCAGCCGGACGGCGCGGGCACCCGGCGCCGTCCGAACGTGTGGCTGCCGCTGCTGGTGCTCCTGGTGGCGGCGTTCCTGCTGGTGTCGCTGCCGCGCTACCTGTCCCTCGACCCCGCGCAGTCCCTCGTGCCCGTGAACGAGGGTGCCCCCCTGCACTACCCGATGGTCGTCGCCCACGTCCTGTTCGGGTCGGTGGCCCTCGTGACCGCGTGCCTGCAGCTCTGGCCGAGCCTGCGGCGCACGCGGCCGGCCGTGCACCGTTGGTCGGGCCGGGTGTACGTGTTCGGCGGCATCCTCCCGTCGGCGCTGCTCGCCGTGGTGATCGCACCGCTGGGGCCCCTGAACCTGCTGGGTGCGCTCGGCGCGACGACGTGGGGGCTGGTCGCACTGGTCACGACCGTGGTGGGTCTGGTGGCGGCGCGCCGCCGGCGCCTGGCCGAGCACCGGCGCTTCATGCTCTACAGCTTCGCCACGGCCATCGCGATCCTCACCAACCGGGCGATGTTCCTGCTCCTGATGTCCGTGCCCGGCATCCCGCACGACCCCGGCCTGGCGGGTGCCGTCGGCGGGTTCTGGGCCGGTTGGCTGATCAACCTGGGCGTGGCGCACTGGTGGCTGCACCGTCACCCGGTGCCCAGGCCCCAGGACGCGCCGCGGGCGGGCCACGCCTGACCCCGAGGCCGACTCGGGGCGGTTGCCCGCACGCCGACACCCCCCTCGGGGCCGACGGGCCGACCGCTCCCCGGATGCCGTGCAGGCGGGGGCCTCCCCCGGATCACGCGTGCGGTGAGAGCCGGCAGGTGTGACGGGAGGGCCCGGTCCTCGTGCTGTACGTCGGGTCGGGTCCGAGCAGGACTCGTCTGGACGTGCATGCCACGGACGGGCCGGCGCGTCGGTGCCGGTGACCACGGCGTCGCCAGACGCCGGCGGCCTGACCTGGCTGGTGGCTCGGCTGGGCGAGTTCGGCCAGCCGGTGACGGCGGTGATCGAGTCGATGGACGGCGCCGGCTTCGTGCACGACCAGCTCGAGCTGCGCGGCCGGGCGGTGGAGATCGCCGACGCGGTGAGGTCGAGGGCTTCGCCCGCTGGCCGGCGGGACCGACGAGTTCGACGCGTGGGTGCTGGCCCAGCTGTCTCGGCGGGGATCCGGTGCCGGCGATCTGGCTGCCGACCCCGGGGTACGCGCCGGCCGGGAACGAGCGCGCTGGCGGCTGCACCTGGTGCGGCACCGCGCCGCGCTGGAGAACCGGATCCACGCCACGCTGGTGGCCTTCGGCCATCCCCGCCCGGTCAGCGACCTGTTCGGTGTTGCCGGCCGGCGGCTGCTCGACGCGCTCGGGCTGCCCCAGCCGTGGGCCGGTGACGTGGTGGCGACGCTGCGGCTGATCGACGGCCTGGACGCCGAGGTCGACGCCGGGGAGGCGGCATCGCGCGCCGCCGGCGCCGAGCACGCCTCCGCGCCGACGCTGGTGTCCGCGCCCGGGATCGGCTGGGTGCGCTCCGTGCGCCGACTCCACCGGCGACCCAGCGCGCCCCCGTCCGGCCGGGGCGGCCGGCGGTGCGGGTGCCGGAACACGCCCCGGTCCGCCGGGTCGCGAGAGCCGGCGGACCGAGGTCGGGACGACGGGGGCGGACTACTTGCGACCGACCACCAGGGCGTGGCTGAAACCGAGGTCCGGGTGGCACCGCACCTCACGGAAGCCGGCGTCGCGGACCGCCTGCGCCATCTCCGACGCGGAGTAGGTCATGCCCTCACCCGAGGCGAGCGTGAGGAAGTACGGGGAGACCAGACCGGCGCTGGCCGGTCCGGTGCCTTCCTCGTTGGAGGCGAAGTTGTAGACCAGGCAGCTGCCGCCCTCGGGAAGGGCGGTGTGGCACTTCCGCAGGAGCTCGACGTTGCGCTCCAGCGACCAGATCTCGAAGACGTGGAAGTACATGATCGCGTCGGCGCCCTGGGGGAGCGGGTCGTCGAACAGGTCACCGGCACGGAAGTGCACGCGGTCGCGGACTGCGGGGTCCGCGATCCTCGACGCGGCGATGTCGGTGACCGTGGGCTGGTCGAACACCGTCACCTGCAGCTGCGGATAGCGTCGCGCCAGCTCGATCCCGTTCGTCCCGTCCCCGCCGCCGATGTCGATCACGTGCCGCACGTCGGTGAGGTCGTAGTGCTCGAGGAACTGCGCGAAGGCCCGGCCGGAGGCGTCCCCCATGTTGGCGTAGAACACCTGCTGCAGGTCCGGCTGCGCCGTGAGGCGGGAGTACAGGGTGTCCCCGGGGCCCGGCACGTGCCGCAGCCCGACGTTGGTGGCCTGCCGGACGGACTCCGCCAGGTCGACCATGCTGGGGTTGATGACCCTCGCCTGCACGTCGACCAGCGGGCCCAGGAACCGCTCCCCGGACCGCAGCAGCTTGCGCCGGGTCATCGGCGCGTTGACGTACCGTCCGTCGCGCTTGTCGAGGAGCAGCAAGGAGGACAGGCCCATCAGCAGGACGCGCGCGGGTTGCTCCTCCACCCCCAGCAGGCGTGCCGCCCCGGCGATGTCCAGGCCGTCGTTGTCCTCGATGTGCTCGAACAGCCCGAGCTGGAGTGCCGTCCGCAGCAGCTCGAAGGCGGTGGTGCCGTGCACCAGGACGCGTAGGTAGTCGGCCTCGTCCAGAGGCAGGCCGGTCGCGGGCATGGTCGTGTTCCTCTCGCCGGTGGCACCGCCATGCTCCGTGGGCCGGCCGTCCCGGTCTTCCTCCTCCTTGCCGCCGCGCGGGACGGGTGCGCAACGAGGGAGAGGAACGGCCGTGGCCCCGCTCATAACGTCTGCGACGCACCGACACAGCGACAGCAGCGGTTCCGGCAGCGGAGCGGCGAGGAGGAGCACGGTGAAGGGGATCGTTCTGGCCGGCGGTTCCGGCACACGCCTGCACCCGGTCACGCTGAGCACCTCGAAGGCGCTCCTGCCGGTGTACGACAAGCCGATGATCTACTACGCGATGTCGGTGCTCATGCAGGCCGGCATCCGCGACATCCTGCTCATCTCCACCCCGGAGGGCGTGCCGGCGCTCCGCGGGCTCCTCGGCGACGGCGAGGACCTCGGGCTCGCTCTGTCCTATGCCGAGCAGGCCGTGCCGCGGGGCGACGGTGAGTCCCTGGTCATCGGCGCCCGGCACGCGGGGTCCGATCCGGTGGCCCTGGTCCTCGGTGACAACGTCTTCGACGGGCCCGGTCTGCCGGAGCTCCTGCGGGCGGGCGCGGCCACGGACGACGGCTGTCTGCTGTTCGGCTGCCACGTGCCGGACCCGGAGCGCTACGGCGTCGCGGAGGTCGACGAGCACGGGCGCCTGCTCTCCCTCGAGGAGAAGCCGTCCCGGCCGAGGTCCACGCTGGCTGCCACGGGCCTGTACTTCTACGACGGCGACGCCGTGGAGATCGCCAAGGGCCTGCGGCCCTCGTGGCGGGGCGAGCTGGAGATCACGGACGTCAACCAGGCCTACATCGAGGCGGGGAAGGCGGGGATCGTCCCGCTCGGCGAGCGCTGTCGCTGGTTCGATGCCGGCACGTACGACTCCCTGTTCGAGGTCAGCCGGTACGTCCGGCTGGTCGAGCGGCGGGAGGGCAGGCGGGTCGCCTGCCTGGAGGAGATCGCCCTCCGGATGGGTTTCATCACGCCGGGCCAGTGCTTCGAGCTGGGGGAGCGGCTCGGCCGGTCCGAGTACGGCCGGTACGTCATGCGGGTGGCGCAGGCCACCGCGTCCGTGTCGTCGCTGGCCGGCTGAGCGGTGGACACCGTGTCGATCACACAGCTGCCCTGCGCCCGCCGGCCGTTGCGGATCCTCGCCGTCGGAGCTCATCCGGACGACATCGAGATCGGGGCCGGCGCCCTGCTCCACAAGGCCGGGGCCGAGGGGCACGAGGTCTTCGTGCTGGTGATGACCGACGGGATCGCCGGCGCGACCAGGCGGAGGGAGGCCACCGCGGCCGCGGCCGCGCTCGGGGTGCCGCCCGAGCGGTTGTTCTTCGCCGGGTGCACCGACGGGCACCTCCGCGTCGACGCCACGGTCGTGGGCCGGGTGCGGGAGCTGACGGCGGCGGTCGCGCCGGACGTGGTCGTGACGCACACCGACGCGGACAGCCACAACGACCACGTGGAGACGCACCGCACTGCCCGGGCGGCCTTCCGCGGCAGCGTCTTCCTCCACTTCTCCGTGCACGTGTCCTGCGAGCCGAGCCGGTTCTCCCCCCGGGTGTTCGTCGCGGTCGCCGGTGACCGGCTCGACGCCAAGCAACGGGCCCTGGACGCCCACGGCTCCCAGCAGGCCACCATCGGGCGGGTCGACCTGGCCGCCTACGAGGCCCGGCTGGGTCACCTGGCACGGCTGAGCCGGGCGGAGGCCTTCGAGGTGGGAGCGCAGACGGGGGCGATGCACCTGCTCGGCGAGGTCCTGGACCTGTCGGAGTCGCCGTTCCACCGGCTGTGGTCCCCGCTGGTGCGCGACACGGACGCCGTCCTGCTGTACCCGTCGGTCCGCGACGCCACCGAGGAGGCCGAGCTGAACGCCGGCCGCGACCGGCTGCGCAGCGCCTTCATCGACCGGTGGGGCGGCTTGCGGCTGCCGCTGCGGGAGGTCTTCGCCAACGGGCCGGAGGCAGTGCAGGCGGTACGGGCTCCGAACCTCGTCCTCGTCGGCGATCCGGCGGCCAACGCGGTCGTGCGACACCTCTCGCCGTCCCTGCCCGGGGTCGGCTGGCTGCCGGGCGTCGATGCGCCGCGGTCCGGTGGGAGCCGTCGGCGCCCGCAGGGGCTCGCCGCGCGCGGACGTCGTGGGCCGGGCGCGGCCCACGACGTCGAGGACCTGGGCGTCATCTCCCGTGTCGACCGTCCCGGGCCCGACGCCGGCACGGTCCTGTACGTCGGGGGCAGCACGCCGCGCGGCACGCGCGCCGGGCTGGAGTTCCTCGCCGACCCGGGAGCCGTGCCGGACGTCGACGCCCTGCTGTCGCAGGACGGCTCCGTCGAGGTCGTGTTCACCGTGGGGCCGACGGTCGACGACGTCCGGGTGGTCGACCACCGCCAGGGCCCGGCTCCGGTC
>NZ_JBFNXQ010000154.1:0-8166 GCF_041018925.1 Geodermatophilus maliterrae | reverse complement strand
CAGCGCCTGCAGCGGGCGGCCGGGGTCGACGCCGAGCCCGTCGGCCAGCAACCGGCGCCCCTCGTCGTAGACCTCGAGCGCCTCGGCCTGCCGGCCGGAGCGGTACAGCGCCAGCATCAGCGAGGCGCGCAGCCCCTCCCGCAGCGGCTCGGCGCGCAGCAGCTCGCGGACGTCGTCGACGATCTCGGCGTGCCGGCCGCGCCGCAGGTCCAGCTCGGCAGCCAGCTCCCGGGCGGCCAGGCGCAGCTGCTCGAGCCGCTCGGCCTCCTCGACGGCGAAGGTCGCCGACACGTCGGCGTAGGCCGGGCCGCGCCACAGCGCCAGTCCCTCGGTGACCGCCGTCCGCGCCCCCTCGACGTCGTCCCGCGTGGCCAGGTCGCGGGCGGCGCGCAGCAGCTGCACGAAGCGGACGGCGTCGACGTCCCCGGGCGCCACGTCGAGCCGGTAGCCCGGCTCGCGGGTGACCAGCAGCGTCCACCGGCCGTGGGTCACGTCCGGCTCCAGCTCGCGGCGCAGCCGCGACACGATCGACTGCAGCGTCGCGGACACCGCGGTGGGCGGCTGGCCGCTCCAGACGCGGTCGACGAGCAGGTCGACGGGGACGGTGCGCCCCGGGTCGACCAGCAGCGCGGCCAGGACGGCGCGGTGCCGCGGGGACGAGGGAGCCAGGAGACGGCCGTCGCGCCAGACCTCGACGGGCCCGAGGACGCGGAACGAGGTCGCGGTCATCGGGAGGCAGGCTAGGGGCTCCGGCGCCGGTCGTGGGCCCTTCCGGTTCCCCAAGCCCGCGGCAAGGTCACGGCAAGGACACGCGCGCACGCTGCGGGAGCACCGTCCCCTCCCGCCCGGAGCCCGCCATGCCCCCTCCGCCGCCCTCCGCGACCGCCGTCCTGCCCCCCGACCTGGAGGCCTCGCTGCGGGGCCGGCTGTCCGCCGGGGCCACCGTCCGGGGAGCCGTGGTGTCGGTCGCCGGCGTCGCCGACGTCGTGGCCGCCGTGCGGCTGGCCGGGCGGCACGGCGTGGCCGTGACGGGAGGAGGGGACGGCGCCCGGGGGCTGGTGGTGGACGTCGACCGCCTCGACGGGCTGAGCGTGTCCGCCGGTGGCTGGGCGCGGGTCGGCGCCGGGGTGCGCTGGCGGCGGCTGGCCGCGGCGGCCGCGCGGCACGGCCTGGCGCCGGTCCCCGGCACGTCGGGCGACGAGCGGGTCGCCGACGCGGTCACCGGCGGGAGCGTGGGCCTGCTCGCGCGCACCTACGGACCGGCGTCGGACCGGGTGCGCGCGGTGGAGCTGGTCACCGGCGACGGCGTCCTGCGCCGGGCCACGCCGGACGAGGAACCCGAGCTGTTCTGGGGCGTGCGCGGGGGAGGCGCGGCGCTGGGCGTGGTCACGGCCGTCGAGGTGGACCTGCTGGCCGCGGGGCCGCGCTACGCGGGGGAGCTGTCCTGGGCCGGGGACGACGCGGCGCGCGTGCTGGAGGAGTGGCGCACCTGGTCGGCGGCGCTCCCGCCGCAGGCCGGGACGTCGCTGGTCCTGGTGCGCAGGCCGGCGGGGGAGGTGGCCGTGTCGGTGCGCTTCGGCTGGACGGGCGACCCGGGTGACGGGGCCGCCGTGCTCGACGGGCTGCGCGGCGGCGTGCGGCCGGCGCGCGACGACGTCGGCGTCCGCGGCCCGGCCGACCTGCGCGGGGTCGCGGGACCCGCGGCGGGCGTGGAGTCCTCCCTGCTGCTCGACCGGCTCACCGCCTCCGGCGCCGGGCACGTGCTGCGCGCCGCCGCCGGGCGGTGCGCGCCGCGGACGGTGGAGCTGCGGCTGCTCGGAGGCGCGGTCGGCTGGGTGCCCGAGCGCTCCAGCGCCGTGTGCCACCGCGACGCGCGGCTGGCCGTGCGGGTCGTCGGGGGGACCGGCGCCGAGGACCGGGCGGCGACCTGGGCCTGCGCCGAGGAGCTGTCCGCGGCGCTCGGTCCCGACACCGGCGGGCGGGAGCCCGCCCACGGGCACCACCGCTCGCCCGACGTCCTGGCGCGGACCCCGACGCCCGCCGTCCGCGACCGGCTGGCCGCGCTGGCCACGGCCACCGACCCGCACCGGATCCTCGAGGGCGCCTGCCGCGGCCGCCCGCCCGTCCCGGTCCTGGGGACGGGCGGGCGGCCGGCGTGCGACGGGTAGACCCCGCCGCCGGTCAGGCGTGGACGGCGTCGGGCGCGGGCTCGGTCTGGGAGTCGGCCTGCCACAGGTCGGGACCGAAGACCTCGTACTGGACGTCCCGGGCCGGCACGCCCCGGTCGAGGAGCGCGCTGCGGACGGCCTGCATGAACGGCAGCGGGCCGCACAGGTAGTACACGGCGCCCTCGGGCAGCACGACGTCGTCGAGGTCCATGACCCCGGCGTGCGTGCCGTCGACCGGCAGCGTGCCGTGCGCGCCCCGCTCGTACCAGGTGTGCACCGTGGCGCCGGGCAGTCGCCGGACGTCCTCGATCACCTGCCGGCGGAGCGCGAAGGACTCCTCGTCGACGTCGGCGTGCAGCAGCGTGATGGGCAGGTGCGAGCCGGCGGCGGCCAGGTGGGAGAGCATGCCGGCCATCGGCGTGATGCCGATGCCGGCGCTGGCGAAGACCACCGGGCGGCCGGAGTCGTCGAGGACGACGTCGCCGAAGGGCAGCGACATGGTCAGCCGGTCGCCGACCCCGACGTGGTCGCACAGGTGGTTGGAGACCTCGCCGTCGGGCCCGTCACCGCCGCGCACGCGCTTGACCGAGAACTGGCGGTGCTCGCCGTCGTCGGCCCGCGTGAGGCTGTACTGCCGCGGCTGCCGCACCCCGTCGGGCATCGGCACCCGGACCGTCACGTACTGGCCGGGCAGCGAGGTCTTGACCAGGCGGTCGTCGACGCGCTTGACGCGGAAGGTGATGACGTCGGCGGTCTCCTCGACCCGCTCGGCCACCTCCCACTCGCGCCACACGGTCTCCGGGCGCACCCCGCGGGCGCTGTAGAGGCCGCGCTCCTGGTTGATCAGCGCGTAGGCCATCAGCCAGTAGACCTCGTCCCAGGCGGCGGCCACCTCGGGGGTGACCGCCTCGCCGAGCACGTCGGCGATGGCCCAGAACAGGTGCTCGTGGACGACGTCGTACTGCGCCGGCGTGATGCCGAGCGAGGCGTGCTTGTGCGCGATCCGCGACAGCAGGCGCTCGGGGACTTGCTCCGGGGTCTGCACCAGGGCGCTCGCGAACACGGCGACCGAGCCGGCCAGCGCCACCTGCTGGGTGCCCGCGGCCTGGTTGCCGCGGTTGAAGACGCCGTCGAACAGCTCGGGGTGGGCGTCGAACAGGTGGGCGTAGAAGCGCTTCGCGATCTCCCCGACGTGGTCGGCGACCACCGGCAGGGTCGCCTCGATCACGGGGCGGGAGCGGTCGGAGAGCAATGGTCCTCCTCGGACGGTCGACGGACGGCACGGCCTGTCGAGCGGTGGAGCTCCCCCCGTGACCGCGACCGTCCGTCGGGCCCGCAGGGGCCGGGGGCGTCCGCGGCCGACGGCCCGACCCTGCCACCCGTGGTCCTCGGCAGCGAGCGCGGGGGTTCCGGTACACCGGTGGCTGCACCCGGCTGGTCGCGGTTAGAGTGCTCCGGGACTACCCAGCGTCCGCGCGCAGGACCGGAGCGCAGCGGACGGGGGAGTCCTCACGGGGGTGACCGCGGCGGTCACCGGGGTGGGACGGCGCAGTGACGTCCCACCTGAACGGCGCTGCCGGCCACCCGGCCGGCCGGCCACGACCCAGTTCAGGAGGGTGTGCGTGGACGTCCCCGCGATGCGGGCCAACTTCGCCAAGGCCGCGGCCGCCGGCGACGAGGCGCCGCTGTGGTTCTACGCCCACCTGTTCCTCAGCCACCCCGAGACCCGGCAGCTGTTCCCGGTCTCGATGGCGCACCAGCGCGACCGGCTGTTCGCCGCCCTCGGCGAGGTGGTGGCCCGGGTCGACGACCTCGACTCCCTCGTGCCGATCCTCCGGCAGCTGGGGCAGGACCACCGCAAGTTCGGCACGGTGGCCGCGCACTACCCGGCGGTGGGCGCGAGCCTGCTGGCCACGCTGGAGCACTTCGACGACGACTGGGACGACCGGCTGGCCGCGGACTGGACGGCGGCCTACGAGCTCGTCGCGTCGGTGATGGTCGAGGCCGCCGAGGAGATGGCCGACCAGCCGCCGTGGTGGGACGCCGAGGTCGTCGCGCACGAGCGGCGCACCGTCGACACCGCCGTCCTGTGGCTGCGGCCCAAGGACCCGCTGCCGTACCCGCCCGGCGCCTCCGTCTCGCTGGAGACCGAGCTGCGGCCCCGGCTGTGGCGCTACTACTCCCCGGCCAACGCCGAGCGGCCCGACGGCGAGCTCGAGATCCACGCGCGGGCCCGGCCCGGCGGGCCGGTCAGCACCGCGCTGGTGCGGCAGGTCGTCGTCGGGGACGTGCTGCGGCTCGGGCCCCCGGTGGACCACCTGCGCTTCGACCCCGACTCCGACCGGGACCTGCTGCTGGTGGCCGGCGGGACCGGCCTGGCGCCGCTCAAGGCCATCGTCGACCACGTCGCCCGCAACGGCCCGGCCCGGCGGGTGGACCTCTTCGTCGGCGCCCGGCTCGAGGACTCGCTCTACGACCGCGAGGACCTGGCGCGGCTGGAGCAGCAGCACCCGTGGCTGACCGTGACCGTCGCCGTCTCGGAGGACGAGCACTCCTCGCTGACGCACGGCGACGTCGGCGAGGTCGTGGCGCGCTCGGGGCCGTGGACGAGCCGGGAGGCCTACGTCGCCGGTCCGACGGCGATGGTCGACGACACCGTCGAGCGGCTGCTCCGGCACGGCCTGCCCCGCGACCGCATCCGCACCGAGGTGTTCGCCCCGAGCCGCCCCGGGCCCGACGTCGACGGAAAGGTGACCACATGAGCACGAGCACGGAGGCCGCCGCCTGGAGCGGCGGACGGCGGCTGACCCCCGCGGACGTCCGCGCCGTGCGGTTCGGCCGGTCCTCGGTCTTCCACCCCGGGTACGACGACACCGAGGTGGACCGCTTCCTCGACCGCGTGGGTGAGGAGCTGGCCCGGCTGCACGCCGAGAAGGCCGAGCTGCGCGACCGGGTGCACGACCTGCAGGCCCGGGTCGAGGGCGCGACGCGGAGGGAGGCGCCCTCGGCGCAGGCCGTGGGCATCCTCGCGGCGGCGCAGCAGACCGCCGACCAGTACGTGGCCGAGGCCGAGGCGCTGAGCCGGGTCATGACCACCGAGGCCCGCGAGCACTACGAGGAGCAGGTCCGGCAGGCCCGCGAGAAGGTGGGCGCGATGATCCAGGCGGCCCAGGAGGCCGCCGCCCGGATCGCCGGCCAGGATGCCGGCGCGCCGGCCGCCGGTGCGGGCGCCGACCCCCGTGCGGCGGAGCTGCAGGAGCAGGTCGTCTACCTGCAGGCCTTCAGCCAGGCCTGCCGCACCCAGCTGCGCTCCTACCTCGAGGCCCTGCTCGACGACGTGGAGCGCGAGTGGGGCGCCGCGCACCCGGACGCGGTGCCGGCCGCGCCCGCCCGCTCCCGGACGCCGCGGACCCAGCCCGCCTCGGGGTCGTCCGCCGCGGGGTCGTCGGCCGTCACGGCCGCCCGCCGCGAGGAGCCCGCGACCGTGGAGGCGGCCGCGGTGCTGCTCAGCGAGGACTCGCTGCGCCCGGACGTCCCGAACGGCCCGGCCGAGGGAGCCGCGCGTCCCACGCGGTGAGCCGGTCACCTCCTCGGGAGGTGACCGGCTCGGCCGTCGCGGACCGCCGCGGGGACCAGCCCCGGGCGGATCAGCCCTTCGCGGGCGTGCGGTCCTGGCGGGGCCGGTACGGCATGCCGGGGTTGAACACCTCGAGGGTGTAGGCGTCGAGACGGCGCAGCCAGGAGCGGGCGCGGGTGGTGGTACGGGAGGTCATGTCGTCTCCTCGGGAGTGTGGTCGTGAGGGGACGTCGTCGTCCGTCGGCTGCTCGGGCAGCCACTTCCCACGGTAACCAGGGCTGTTGCGCCCCGGTGTGGTGCGGTTGAACGCGTCGTGAACGGGGTCCGTGATGCTCAGCACGGCCCGGGCAGGGCCGCGGCCAGTGCCTGCGCGACCGGCGCGGATCGGCGCAGCAGCACCGGCCGCCCGGCGCGGTGCCCGGCCGCCAGGTGCTCGACCAGAAGCTCGACGACCCGGGGCGACAGCGAGGTCACCGAGCGGGCGTCGATGACCTCGACCCGGGCCGGCTCGCGGCCGTAGCGCCGGTGGAAGGAGTCGACGGCGGCGCCGTCGACCGCGCCGGCGAGGCACAGCGCGCCGCCTCCGGAGGTGTTGAGCAGGCGGACGACACCCCGCGCCGCCCGGAGGCCGTCGGTCGGGGAGGTCACCGGACCAGTGTCGCCTCCCGGGCCCGGACCGGCGTCCCGGCAGGATGGCGCCCATGGACACCGGTCACGTGTACGTGCCGCGGCTGCTCACCGACGACGCGATGGCCGAGCTCGCCGCCCTCGACCACCCGTTGCGGGTCGGCCGAGAGGAGCCGCCGTCCACCGGGGAGCTGCTCGAGGGCGTGGCCGGCGCGGCCGCGGTCGTCTGCACGCTGACCGAGCGCATCGACGCCGCCTTCCTCGACGCCGCCGGGCCGCAGCTGCAGGTCGTGGCCAACACCGCGGTCGGCTACGACAACGTCGACGTGGACGCGGCCCGCGCCCGCGGCGTCGTCGTCACCAACACCCCGGGCGTGCTCGACCGGGCCACCGCCGACCTGACGATGGGGCTGGTGCTCGCGGCGGCGCGGCGGATCGCCGAGGGCGACCGGTTCCTGCGCCGCGGGACGCCGTGGATCTGGGGCCCGCGGATGATGGTCGGGCTCGACCTGTCGGCCGGGGCGACCCTCGGGATCGTCGGGTTCGGGCGCATCGGCCGGGCCGTCGCCCGCCGGGCGAGGGCCTTCGACCTGCGGGTGGTGGCGACGCCCACCCGCGCCGAGCTGGACGACGACGAGCGGGCGGCCACCGAGTTCGTCGAGCTGCCCGAGCTGCTGCGGCGCAGCGACGTCGTCTCGCTGCACTGCCCGCTCACGCCGGGGACGTGGCACCTCGTCAGCACCGACACGCTCGCGCTGATGCAGCCGCACGCGCTCCTGGTGAACACCGCGCGCGGCGGCGTCGTCGACACCGACGCACTGGTCACCGCGCTGCGGGAGGGCCGGATCGGCGGGGCCGCACTGGACGTCTTCGAGGACGAGCCGGCCGTCGACCCGCGGCTGCTGGAGCTGGAGCAGGTGGTGCTCACGCCCCACCTGGGCAGCGCGGCGTCGGTCACCCGCAGCGAGATGTGCCGGCTGGCGGTGGCCAACGCGGCCGCCGTCCTGGCCGGCCGGCCGCCGCTGACGCCGGTCAGCTGAACGGCCGGACCGACGCCAGGACGACGGGGGAGGCCTGCCCGGCCCAGGTGCCGGTGAGGACCGGGCCGCCGGGCGCCGCGGTGGGCTGGAGCACCCGGTGCACGACCAGCGTCAGCGGTCCGGTGCGGACCGTCGTGGCGGCGTCGGAGTCGCCGACCGACAGGCCGTCGAGCGGGCCGACGTGCACCCCCGGCGCGCCACTGCCGACGACGGCGGCATCGGTGGCCCGTGGGGTGAACCCGTCGCCGGTCACCACGTGCTCCTCGGCGCCGGTGCCGCCGGTGACGACCGCCCGCAGGTACGCGGTGACGGCGACCGGGTCGCCGCAGGCGTCGTAGACCCAGCGTCGGCCGAGCACCGAGTGCTCCATGGTGCCGACCAGGTGCGCCTCCTGCCCGGGTGCCGGGGCGCCGCGGTAGGTCAGCGGGACGTGCAGCAGCCGGCCGTCGGCGGTGCGCACCAGGTGGGCCTCGATGCCGACCTCGCCGTCGGGGTCGTCGAACCGGTAGGCCGCGATCCGCTGCAGGTCGCTGCCGGTGCCGCGTCCCCACGGCCGGGTGGACACCCAGCCGCCCACCAGGTCGAGCTTCGACGGGGACAGTTCGGCGCGGTAGACGAGTGCCACGGTGTCGACGCTAGAGGCCCCGGGCTCGCGAGGCCCGGTGCACCGGGCCTCGCCCGTTCGCGGTCGCCGAGACCCGCGGCACGGGAGCACGCGGGTCAGAAGGGTGGTGGGTCGTCGTCCGGCGGTGGC
>NZ_JBFNXQ010000153.1:0-8175 GCF_041018925.1 Geodermatophilus maliterrae | reverse complement strand
CCGTGCCGACCGCGACGACGACGGCCCGGCCGGTGCCGGCCACCACCGTGGTGCCGTCGAAGAGCATGCAGCGGCGGTCGGCCACCTCCGCGCCCGGCGTGGCCGCCATCGACTTGGCCACGGCCAGCGACTCGCCGGTCAGGCTCGACTCGTCGACCTCCAGGTCGGCCACCTCGAGCAGCCGGGCGTCGGCGGCCAGCACGTCGCCGGAGGAGACGGCGACGACGTCGCCGAGCCGCAGCTCGCCGGCCGGCACCTCCTCCAGGCCGCCGTCGGTCTCGCGGTGCGCGAGGACGTCCTGCTCGAGCAGCAGCGACTCCAGCGCCGTCTCCGCGCGCATGCGCTGCAGCGCGCCGAGCAGCGCGTTGCCGACCGTGACGCTGCCGACCAGGACCGCGTCGGCGCTCTCGCCGAGCACCGCGGTGGCGCCCGCTCCGGCGCCGAGGACCGGGGTCAGCGGGTCGGCCAGCTCCGCGGCCACGGTGCGCCCGAACCGGACCGGCCCCCGCAGCAGCGCGGCGCCGGGGACGCGCCGGCGGGACCGCGGCCCGGGGGCGTCGGGCAGCGCGGCCAGCCGGCGGAGGACGTCGTCGGGGTCGAGCGCGTGCCAGGGCGTGTGCACCGACGTGGCGGGGTCCGGCCGGCGGGCGGCCCGGACCGCCGTCCACGCGCCGTCGGCGATCGCCACCAGCGTCGCCGTCTTGCCCGGGGTGGTCGCCTTCCGCTGCCCGTAGAGCGCCGAGCCGACCGCCGCGAGCAGGGCACCGAGGACGTTGCCGGTGACCGCACCCTGCACCGACCGGCGGCTCACCGCCCGGGCGTCGACAGTCGCGGACACCACCCGGCAGACCGGGGCCAGCCCCTCGCCGGTGAGCAGGTCGGCCCCCCAGGCCGGCGAGCGCTCCGGCCCGACCGGGGCCACGCCGACGTCGGCGGCGAGCAGCGCGGCGGCGTCGGTGGCCGTGACCAGCAGGACGCCGTGCCCCTCGGTCTGCAGCCGGCGCACGACCCGGGCGAGCGGCTCGTCGGCCGGCGCGACCTGCCCGGCCATGCCGGCGACGTCCCGGGCGCCGGCGTGCGCGGTGAGCACGACCAGGTGCCCGGCCGCGCCGGCCGCGCCCAGCAGCGCCTCCGCGTACGGGTCGAGCTCCCGGGTGACGACGACCGTCCCGACCCGGCGGCGGCCGTCGAGCAGCGCCCGCACCTGCGCGCCCGGCGCCTCCGGCGTCTCCCGCGACGGCCCCAGGCGGGTGCCGTCCGGGCCCTGCCCCCCGTCGGCGCGGCCGTCGTCGTCCAGCAGCCGCGACGCCGCCGTCCACACGCGGGCGTCGTCCCAGTCCCCGGCCTCCGCGGTCGCCTCCAGCACCACCGGCGGGCCGGTGCAGAGCGCGGCGCCGTCGACGACCACGCAGTCGACGCGGTCCAGGCGGCGGTAGACCGACCCGTCCATCGGCACCACGCCGGCCCGGCACATCAGCAGGTCCAGCGTCGCGGCGAAGGACTCCCGCCCCTGGAGCGCGGCCTTCGGGCTCAGCGCCTTGACCAGGTCGGCCGAGCGGCCCGGCCGCCGGGTCAGCGCCAGCACGAGCAGCGCGACGGCGGTGGTCGCCGGCCCGAGCCGTGCGGTGTACCGCTCGACGACGCCCCGGGGCAGCGGCACCGGCCGTCCGCCGTCGTCGGCCACCGGACCGGTCCCCCGGTCGTCGGGCCGGGGGTGGCACAACTCCTCCTCGCGGCGGCGCCACACCTGGCGGCGGGCGCGGGCCTCCAGCGCCTGCTGCACCGACGCGATGGCGTTGAGGGCCGGCACCGTCGGGCTCTGGGTCAGCGAGTGCAGCAGCGCCGAGAGGCCGTCGAACGCCAGGCCGGTGCCCACGCCGCCGATCCGCCGGGTCAGCGCGCGGGTGAGCCAGTCCTGCGAGTCGAGCAGCGGCAGGGCGAGGGTGACGTGCCGGGACAGCGCCGGGACCGGCAGCGCCCGGCCAGCGGCGGCCACCCCGACGGCGAGGACGTCGATGGCCGCCGAGGCGAGCGCGGCCAGCACCGGCTCGAGGTCGGCGGGGTGGTCCTCCCGCTCCGGCAGTCCGTCGTCCCCGGCCGCCGTCCGGTGCAGGGTGCCGACCGTCTCGACGACGTCCTCGACGCCGACCCGCCGCTGGTCGACGGCGACGAGCACCCGGCCGACCACCTCGTTGACCGCCGCCCACCGCACGCCCTCGAGCCGCTCGAGCCGCTCGCGCAGGTCCCGGCCGGCGTCCGGCGGGGCGTCCGGTGCCGGCTCGGGGACCTCGACCTGCACGAAGCCGGAGTCGGCCCACGTGCGCGGCGTGCGCCGCTGGTCCGGCGGCTCGAACAGGCCCCGGGCGGCGACGGCGAGGTCACGGACCCGGCCGGTGGGCAGCGGGTCGGCCCCGGTCACCAGGGTGCCGACCGCGCGGACGCCGGAGACGGCGGCCGTCCGCGCCCGGTCGACGGAGTGGTCGGTGAGCCCGGCGGCCGCGCGCACGGCCCGCACCGACGTCCGCGTCGAGGCCCCGAGCAGGTCGGCGGTGACGAGGGCGGGCACGGCGGCCAGGCTCGCGCCGGTCACGGCCACCCGGGCCGTGACCGTCAGCGCGGCACGGGCCACACCGAAACGCGGCAGGAGGTTCATCGTCATCGTCGACCTTTCCCCTGCGCCCATCGTGGACGGGATCGTCCGGATCCGCACCCCGGTGCCCGCGCGTGGTCCCGTCAGCCGGCGGCTCCGCGCCACCGCAGGACCTCCAGCGCCGCGGCGACGCCGAGGACGTCGTCGGCCAGCGGCCGCGGCAGCAGCTCGTCGGCGCGGGCCAGCCGGCGCAGCACGGTGTTGCGGTGCGTGTACAGCCGGGCGGCCGTCCGCGAGGCGTTGCCCAGCTCGCGCACGTAGGTCAGGACGGTCCCGCGGGTGTCGGCGTCCGCGGTGAGCAGGCCGCCGAGGGTGTCGGCGAGGAACTCGTCGACCGCGGTGGGCTCGCTGGTGAGCAGCGCGACCAGCTGCACGTCCTCGTAGCGGGCCACCTGCTGCGGCGAGGTGAGGCGGGCCAGCATCCGCTGGGTGGTGGCGGCGTCGAGGTGGCTGCGCCGGAAGCCCTCCACGCCGCGACCCGGCCGGCCCACGGCCACGCGGACGTCGGGGGCGCTCGCCAGCTCGGCGGCCAGGGCGGCCGTGCGGGGCGCGGTGCCGACGGGCAGCCACACCCACAGCGCGGCGGCGCTGGCCACGACGGTGAGCCGGTGCGGGGCGCCGCCGGCCCGCACCGCCGCCTCGGCCGCGGCCTCCAGCTGCTCGGGTGCCGCGCTCCCGGAGCCGCTCCAGACGATCACCGCGGTGTGCGGTCCGGCCAGGCCGTAGCCGAGCTGCGCCTCGGCGCGGGCCCGGCCGAGCGGCGCGCCCTCCAGCAGCAGGGTCACCGCGGCCCGCCGGTCGGCGTGCGCCCCGCGGGTGAGCTCGGCCCGCTCGGCGAGCATCCGCTCCGAGACCGCGGCCACGGTGTCGTCGACGAAGGTGGTGATCGACAGCGCCGAGACGTCGAGCAGCTCGCGCAGCTCGCCGGGGTCGGTGGTCAGCTCGAAGCAGATCTCCATCCAGCGGCGCCAGGCCACGCCCTGCGCCGTCCGGTAGGCGTCCAGGCCGCTCTGGTCCAGGCCGCGCCGCACCAGGTCCCGTGCGGTCTCGAGCACCTCCGGCCCCAGGTCCACCGGCACCCGCGCCCCGGGGTGCTGGACGTTGGCCGCGGCCCAGTGCAGGAGGTTGGCCAGCGTGGAGCGCCGGGTCGCCGCGGCGAGCACGGGGTCCTCGGCGACCGGCCGCATCCGGCTGCCGCCCAGGGCCGCGGCGTGCACCTCCTCCACCCAGGCCGCCCGCGGGTCCAGCGCGACCTCCGCGCCCCGCCGGAACAGGTCGCGCACCCGCGGGGAGACGGCCGGCCAGTCGCTCATCCGGGCAGTGTGCACCACCTGCGACCCACCCTGGTGCACGTCGTCCTGGTGCGGCGGTCGACGAGCGCCGATCGTGAAAGGCAGCGTCCCCGCAGTCCCCGACCCTGGAGCCTCCGTGACCTCTCCCGCGACGCCGGTCGAGCACCTCGACGTCGTCATCGTCGGTGCCGGCATCTCCGGCATCGGCGCCGCGTACTACCTGCAGCGCGACCACCCGCAGCGCTCCTTCGCGCTGCTGGAGGCCCGTGGCGCGACGGGCGGCACGTGGGACCTGTTCCGATACCCCGGCATCCGGTCGGACTCCGACCTGCACACCTTCGGCTACGAGTTCAAGCCGTGGCGCGACGCCCGCTCGATCGCCGACGCCGACCGGATCCTCGCCTACCTGCGCGAGACCGCGGCCGAGCACGGCATCGACGAGAAGGTGCGGTTCCACACCAGGGTGCTGGCCGTGTCCTGGTCGTCGGAGGACGCCCGCTGGACCGTGCAGACCGAGCGCACCGACACCGGCGAGCGCGGCACGCTGACCGCGGGCTGGGTGTTCGCCGCCGGCGGCTACTACCGCTACGACGAGGGCTTCACCCCGGCGTTCGAGGGCCGGGAGCGCTTCCGCGGCCGGATCGTGCACCCGCAGGCCTGGCCCGAGGACCTCGACCACGCCGGCAGGCGCGTCGTCGTCATCGGCAGCGGCGCCACCGCCGTCACGCTCGTGCCCGCGATGGCCGAGACCGCCGCGAAGGTGACGATGCTGCAGCGGACGCCGTCCTACGTCGTGCCGGTCCCGTCGGAGGACAGGCTGGCCAACCGGCTGCGGAGGTGGCTGGGCGAGGAGCGGGCGCATCCGCTCATCCGGCGCAAGAACATCGCCAAGGGCCGGCTGATCTGGCGGTTCTGCCAGAAGCACCCCGAGCGGGCCCGACGGCTCATCCGCTGGGTCAACACCAAGCAGCTGCCGGCGGGCTATCCGGTCGACGAGCACTTCAGGCCGCCGTACGGCCCGTGGGACCAGCGGCTGTGCGCGGTCCCGGACGGCGACCTGTTCCGCGCCATCCGCAACGGCACGGCCGACGTCGTCACCGACCGGGTCGTGACCTTCACCGAGAACGGGATCCTGCTGGAGTCGGGCCGCGAGCTCGAGGCCGACGTCGTCGTCACGGCCACCGGGCTCAACGTGCAGGCGTTCGGCGGCATCCGGCTCACCGTCGACGGCCGCGAGGTCGGCCTGCCGGAGACGATCGCCTACAAGGGCATGATGCTGTCGGGCGTGCCGAACCTGGCCTACGCCATCGGCTACACCAACAGCTCCTGGACGCTCAAGGTCGGGCTGCTGTGCGAGCACTTCACCCGCCTGCTGGCCCACATGGACGCGCACGGCTACGACACCTGCCGCCCGGAGCCGGCCGACCCGGACATGCCGACCCGGCCGTTCCTCGACTTCGCCGCCGGCTACGTCCAGCGGGCCATCGACCAGCTACCCCGCCAGGGCGACCGGATGCCGTGGCTGACGTCGATGGACTACCGCTCCGACGTCAAGCTGCTGCGCGCCGACGACGTGACCGACCCGGAGCTGCACTTCTCCTCCGCGACCGCCCGGGCCACCCGTCCCGCCGAGGCGGTGTCCGCGTGACGGCCACCGAGCAGCGGGCGGCCCCCGCCGAGGTCGTGCCCGGCGTCGTGGACCGGCTCGTCGCGCTCGTCACCGACCACGCCCGCACCGCGCCCACCGCGACCGGAGCACCCCTATGAGCAGCGTCGCCGGCAAGGTCGCCGTCGTCACCGGCGCCGGGTCCGGCATCGGCCGGGTCCTCGCCTTCGAGCTGGCCGAGCGCGGCGCCCGGCTGGCGCTCTCCGACGTGAACGAGCCGGGGCTCGCCGAGACCGCCGGTCGGGCCGAGGCGCTGGGTGCCGACGTGCACACGGCCCTCCTCGACGTGCGCGACCGCGCCGCCGTCCTCGCCTACGCCGACGCGGTGGCCGCGCACTTCGGGGTCGTGCACCAGGTCTACAACGACGCCGGCATCTCCGGCGGCGGACGCACGGTGCTCGACACCGAGTGGGAGGTCTACGACCGCGTGCTGCGGGTGAACCTCTTCGGGGTCCTGCACGGCACCAAGGCGTTCCTGCCGCACCTGGTCGCCTCCGGCGACGGGCACGTCGTCAACGTCTCCAGCCTCAACGGCTACATGGCGCAGCCGACGCTGTCGGCCTACTGCACCAGCAAGTTCGGCGTCCGGGGGTTCACCGAGACGCTGCGCGGCGAGATGCTCGCCGCCGGGCACCCCGTGCGGGTCAGCGTGGTCCACCCCGGCGGGGTGCGGACCAACATCGCCAACGCGACGCTGCAGGAGGCCGAGGAGCTGGGCCTCGAGGTCACCGAGGAGCAGCGCGCGCGGCTCCGCACGTACGACGAGAAGCTGTTGCGGATGCCCGCGGAGCAGGCCGCGACGATCATCGTCGACGGCGTCGAGGCCGGTCGGCCGCGGATCCTCGTCGGCAACGACGCCAGGGTCGTCGACCGGATGGTGCGGCTGTTCCCCCGGCTGTACCCGGCGCTGCTCGTCCGCCTGGAGCGCCGGGCACAGCGCTCCTGGGGCTGACCCGCGCTAGCGTCCCGGAGTGGCCTCCCCCGAGCTGCTGACCGAGGAGCTCGACCGGCTCCTGTCCTTCGCCGCCGGCGCGCGCCGGGACGACGGCGGCTTCGGGTACCTGGCCGCCGACGGCTCGCTCGACCCCGCGCGGCCGCGCGAGACGTACGTGACCGCGCGGATGACGCACGTCTTCGCCCTGGCGTCGCTGCTGGGTCGGCCCGGGGCGGACCCGCTGGCCCGGCACGGCGTCGAGGCGCTCACCGGCCCGTTCCGGGACCCCGGGCACGGCGGCTGGCCCGCCTCGCCCGACGGCGACGACACCAAGGCCGCCTACGTGCACGCCTTCGTCGTCCTCGCCGGGGCGAGCGCCGCGGCCGCGGGGCTCCCGGGCGGCGCCGCGCTGCTGGCCGACGCGCTGTCGGTGTGGGACGAGCACTTCTGGGACGACGCCGCCGGCATGGCCGTCGAGGAGTGGGACCGCGCCTGGACGACGTGCGCCGGCTACCGCGGCGTCAACGCCAACATGCACGGCGTCGAGGCGGTGCTCGCCGCCGCCGACGCGCTGGAGGACGGCGGCCGGGCCGCGGAGCTGCGACGGCGCGCGCTGCGCGTGGTCGAGCGGGTGGTGCACGGCGAGGCCCGCACCCGCGACTGGCGGTTGCCCGAGCACTTCGACGCCGACTGGACCGTGCTGCCGGAGTACAACGCCGACCGCCCCTCCGACCCGTTCCGGCCCTACGGCGTGACGGTGGGCCACCAGCTGGAGTGGTCGCGGCTGGCGCTGCACACGCGCGCCGCCCTCGGCCCGGACGCCCCCGGGTGGCTGCTCGCGGACGCCGGGGCCCTGTACGCCGCCGCGGTGGACCGGGGCTGGCGCGCCGACGGGCACGACGGCTTCGTCTACACCTTGGACTGGTCCGACCGCCCCGTCGTCGCCGCCCGGATGCACTGGGTGCTGGCCGAAGCGATCGGGGCCGCCGCGGTCCTCGCGCGGGTCACCGGTGAGCGCCGGTACGACGACGACCGCCGCCGGTGGGAGGAGCACGCCGCCGCGGTCTTCGCCGACGACGCCACGGGCAACTGGCACCACGAGCTGACGCCGGACGGGCGGGTGGGGACGACGACCTGGTCGGGCAAGCCCGACGCCTACCACGTGGCCCAGGCACTGCTCCTGCCGCGGCTGCCGGTGCGCGGGAGCGTGGCCGCCGGCGTGCGGGCGGCGCTGCACGGCGACCGGGACTGAACCGGCATCTGGACCGGTCGGGGGTATGACACGGCCCCGGCGCGGGGACTTCACGACCACGCCGGGACCGGTTGCTCCAGGTTTGTCCACAGGAGTGGGGGCCGAAACGCGCCAGGGTAAAACAGGCGCAGGAAAGCTGGCGGGCGGGGCGCACCCGAGGTGTGTCGTCCCCCGGGGCCCCGCCCGCACAGAAGCATGCGGGTCTCGGAACGTCCCCGCAACAGATGTCTCAGACGTCTACCCACCTCGGGCTGGACGTGTACCCACTGCGAGCTCGGCGCCCGGTCCGACCCCTCGGCGTTCGTGTGTGAAAGGCCTGGCCAGCGGCCTGTTCGATGGGCGGAACTGTCGTACCCGGGTCGTAGCTTCGGATCGTGCAGC
>NZ_JBFNXQ010000152.1:0-8321 GCF_041018925.1 Geodermatophilus maliterrae | reverse complement strand
CCGGCGCCGGCGTCGTCGCCCTGACCGACGACGGCGGCACCGCGGCCGCGACCACCGCCGGCGCGCAGAGCGTGGTCATCACGGACCCGGAGTCGGCGACCGCGGTGACCGCCGCCGCGGCCAAGGCCGCCCCCAGCGTCGTCACCGTCTACGTGACCAGCGGCTCGGGTTCGGGCAGCGGCTCGGGCGTCGTCCTCTCCGAGGACGGCTACGTGCTCACCAACAACCACGTGGTGGGCCTCGACAGCAGCACCGACGGTGCCACCGTGCAGGTGCGCACCTCCGACGGCGCGCTCTACGACGCCACCGTCGTGGGCACCGACCCGACCTCCGACCTGGCCGTCCTGAGGCTGAGCGACGCCAGCGGGCTGACGCCGGCCACGTTCGCCGACTCCGACTCGGTGCAGGTCGGCGACCTCGCGGTCGCGATCGGCGCCCCGCTCGGCCTGTCCGACACGGTCACCGACGGGATCATCAGCGCCACCAACCGCGCGGTGGCCACCGGCTCCGCCCAGGACGACGCGACGGTCATCGACGCACTGCAGACCGACGCGGCGATCAACCCGGGCAACTCCGGCGGCGCGCTGGTGGACGCCGCCGGCGAGGTGGTCGGCATCAACACCGCCATCGCCTCGGTCGCCTCGGGCATCCCGGGTCAGGAGTCGCAGAGCGGCAGCATCGGCGTCGGCTTCGCCATCCCGAGCAACACCGCCCAGCGCATCGCCGAGGAGATCGTGCAGACCGGCTCGGCCACCCACGCCGTCCTGGGGGTGCGGGCGCAGACCGCGGCCAGCGACACCAACGGCGAGGTCGGCACCGGCGCGCAGATCGTCCAGGTCCAGGACGGCGGGGCGGCCGCGTCGGCCGGTCTGCAGGCCGGTGACGTGGTGACGGCCGTCGGCGACCGGGCGGTCACCACCTCCACCGAGCTGACCGCCGCCGTGCGCAGCGCCGCCCCCGGTGACGAGGTCACGCTGACCGTCCGCCGCGACGGCCGGGCCTCGACCGTCGACGTCACCCTCGGCAGCAGCGACAGCTGAGCCGTTGCCGCTCCGGACCGGCACCCTCCTCCGCCTAGGCTGGGGAGGGTGTCGTCGTCGTCCCGGGTGCACCCGTCCGTGAGCGTGCCGCTGACCTCCTCGCTCGACGACCCGGAGCGCGCCGAGGGACTGCGCCGGATGAAGCGGCTGGCCACCGCGCTGTTCCTGGCGGCCGCGGCGGTCTTCCTCGGGTGCGTGCTGCTCGGTGAGCAGGCCGGTGCGTGGGTCGGCTACGTGCGGGCCACCGCCGAGGCGTCCATGGTCGGTGCGCTGGCCGACTGGTTCGCCGTCACCGCCCTGTTCCGGCACCCGCTGCGGATTCCGATCCCGCACACGGCGATCATCCCGCGCAAGAAGGACCAGATCGGTGCGAGCCTCGGCGCCTTCGTGCAGGAGAACTTCCTGACCCGCGCCGTCGTCGACGAGAAGCTCGCCACCGTCGACGTCCCCGGGCGGCTCGGCACCTTCCTGGCCGCGCCGGGCCGGGCCGAGCGGCTGGCCGGGGACGCCGCCGTCGCGCTCTCCGGCGTGACCGACCTGCTGCGCGACGACGACGTGCAGGACGCCGTCGCCGGGCTGGTCGACCGCAAGCTGCACGAGACACCGGCCGCGCCGGTCCTCGCCCGCGTGATCGAGCTGGTCGTCGACGGCGACCGCCACCAGGAGGTGCTGTCGGCGGCGCTGCGCTACCTCGCCCGCTTCCTGCAGGACAACCGCGTCGTCTTCCGGGCCCAGCTGGGCGACGCCTCGCCCGCGTGGGTGCCCGACTGGGTCGACGACCGGGTGTTCGACCGCGTCTTCGCCGGCGTCCAGTCCTTCCTCGACGAGGTCGGCGACGACCGGCACCACGAGCTGCGCCGGGTCTACGACGCCCGGCTGCGCGCGTACGTGCACGCGCTGCGCACCGACCCCGACACCGCCGCCCGCGTCGAGGCGTTCAAGAAGGAGCTGCTCGAGCACCCCGCCGTGCGGACCTGGTCCTCGTCGCTGTGGACCAACGCCAAGACCGCATTCCTCGCTGCCGCCGCCGACCCCGACTCCGAGCTGCGGGCCCGGGTCGCCGAGCTCATCCGCGACGCCGCCCGGCTGCTGCAGACCGACCCGCGGGTGCGCGAGCGGGTGCAGCGGCAGTCGGTGCGGGTGGCCGGGTACCTGGTCGAGCGGTTCTCCGGCGACCTCGCCGACGTCGTCGGCACCACGGTCGCCCGCTGGGACACCGAGGAGACCAGCCGCCGCATCGAGCTGCAGGTGGGCCGCGACCTGCAGTTCATCCGGATCAACGGCACCGTCGTCGGCGGCCTGGCCGGACTGGTCATCTACACCGTCGCCCAGCTGCTCGGCTGACCGCGGCGTCTCACCGGCGGGCCGCCGCCGCGGTGTAGAGGGCGATGCCGGCGGCGACGCTGACGTTGAGCGACTCGGTGTCCCGGGCGATGGGGATGCGCAGGACGACGTCGCAGCGCTCGCGCACCAGCCGCGACAGCCCCGCCCCCTCGGCGCCCACCACGAGGGCCACCGGGTCGGCGAAGCCGTCGAAGTCGTGCAGGTCCGTCTCGCCGTCGCCGGCCAGGCCCACGGTCATCAGTCCGGCGTCCTGGTAGGAGGCCAGTGCGCGGGCCAGGTTGACGGCGCGGGCGACCCGCAGCCGGGCCGCCGCACCCGCGCTGGTGCGCCAGGCCGAGGCGGTCATGCCGACCGCGCGCCGCTGCGGGACGACGACGCCGTGCGCGTCGAACGCGGCCGCCGAGCGCACAACGGCGCCGAGGTTGCGCGGGTCGGTGACGCCGTCCATCGCCACCACCAGCGGTGGGCGGCCGGAGTCGCGGGCGACGTCGAGCAGGTCGTCGGGGTGCGCGTACTCGTAGGGCGGCACCTGCAGGCCGATGCCCTGGTGCAGCGCGCCGTTGGACATCCGGTCGAACTCGCCCTTGCCGACCTCGAGCAGCGGCAGGCCGCGGTCGGCGGCCAGCTGCACCGCCTCGGTGATCCGCTCGTCGCTGCGGGACGTGTCCCCGGTGACGACGTAGAGCGCGGTCGCCGGGATCTGCGCGCGCAGGGCCTCGACCACCGGGTTGCGGCCCAGCAGCAGCTCGGGCGCCTCGTCGGCGCGCTGCCGGCTGCGGTCGCGCTCGGCCCGGCGGCGGGCGTCGGCCTGGGCCCGCCGCTGGGCGGGGTGACCGGTGCGCTTCTCGGCCGGCGGGGTGGCCCCGCGCCCGGCCAGCGACCGGCGGTTCTTGCCGCCCGTGCCGGCGGTGGCGGTCTTCTTGCCGGCACCGCTCGTGCGGCCGCGGCGCTGGCTGTTGCCGGCCATCAGCGGGTCAGCTCCCATCGGGGTCCCTGCGGGGTGTCCTCGACCTGCACGCCGAGGGCGGTGAGCTGGTCGCGCAGCGCGTCGGCGGTGGCGAAGTCCTTGCGCGCCCGGGCGGCCTGCCGCTGCTCGAGCGCCAGCCGGACCAGCCCGTCGGTCACCTCGGCCAGCCGGTCGTCGCCGCCGCTGCCCGCCCACCGCGGGTCGAGCGGGTCCAGGCCCAGGACGCCGAGCATCGCCCGGACCGAGCCCAGCGCGCCGGCGACCGCCTTATCGTCCCCGGCGGCCAGCGCGGTGTTGCCCTCGCGCACCGCCTCGTGGATCGCCGCCACCGCCGCGGGGGTGCCGAGGTCGTCGTCCATGGCGGTGGTGAAGTCGGCGCACAGCACCGGGCTCCCCGCGTCGACGCCGACCCGCTCGGCGGCGCGCTTCACGAACGACTCCAGCCGCCGGTAGGCGGCACCGGCCTCGGCGAGGGCGGCGTCGGTGAACTCGATGGTCGACCGGTAGTGCGGCGCGACCAGGTAGTAGCGCAGTTCCACCGGCCGCACCCGGTGCACCACCTCGTCGACGAGGGCGGTGTTGCCCAGCGACTTGCTCATCTTCTCGCCGCCGAGGGTGACCCAGCCGTTGTGCAACCAGTACCGGGCGAACCCGTGCCCGACCGCCCGCGACTGCGCCTGCTCGTTCTCGTGGTGCGGGAAGCGCAGGTCCAGCCCGCCTCCGTGGACGTCGAAGTCCGGCCCGAGGTAGCGCTCGGCCATCGCGGAGCACTCCAGGTGCCAGCCGGGACGGCCGCGGCCCCACGGCGTCGGCCAGGCCGCGGTGTCGGGCTCGCCGGGCTTGTGCGCCTTCCACAGGGCGAAGTCGCGGGGGTCGCGCTTGCGCTCGTCGGTGTCGGTGTCCGCGGCGGGCTCGAGGTCCTCCACCCGCTGACGGGTCAGCGCGCCGTACTCGGGGAACGAGCGGACGTCGAAGTAGACGTCACCGTCGACGGCGTAGGCGTGGCCACGCTCCACGAGCCGCTCGATCAGCGCGACCATGTCGGGCACGTGCCCGGTGGCCCGCGGCTCGTAGGTGGGTGGCCGCACCCCCAGCGCCTCGTACGCGCGGGTGGAGGCCAGCTCGTTCTCGTACGCCCAGGCCCACCACGGGACGCCGGCGGAGGCGGCCTTGGCGAGGATCTTGTCGTCGATGTCGGTGACGTTGCGGACCAGCGTGACGTCGAACCCGTGACCGCGCTCGAGCCAGCTGCGCAGCACGTCGAAGACCAGGGCGGCGCGCACGTGCCCCACGTGCGGCGGTCCCTGCACGGTGAGCCCGCAGACGTACATCGACGCCTGTCCCGCACGCAGGGGCGTGAAGTCGCGGACCGCACGGGCGGCCGTGTCGTACAGGCGGAGGCTCACCGTGCGGAGTCTACGGAGACCCCGCGGACGACCAGCGCCGTCGCCACGGCCGCCCGGCCCTCCCCCCGCCCGACCAGTCCCAGCCCGTCGGTGGTGGTGGCGGTGACGCTGACCGGGGCACCCAGTGCCGCCGACAGCGCCGCCTCGGCCTCGGCCCGGCGCAGGCCCAGCTTCGGTGTCGGCGCGACCAGCTGGACGACGGCGTTGCCGACCCGCCAGCCGGCCGCGGCCAGGGTCTCCCGGACGTGCTCGAGGACGGCGGCCCCGCGGGCCCCGGCCCAGCGGGGGTCGTCGGTGCCCAGCAGCCCGCCGATGTCACCGAGGCCGGCCGCGGACAGGACGGCGTCGGTGAGCGCGTGCGCCACGACGTCGCCGTCGGAGTGCCCGGCGCAGCCGTCCGCGCCGGGCCACTCCAGACCGGCCAGCCAGCACTCGCGGCCGGGCTCGACCGGGTGGACGTCGACGCCGAGACCGACCCGCGGCAGGTCGGTCACCGGGTCACCTGCAGCTCGGCGAGGTGCAGGTCGTGGGGAACGGTCACCTTCGCCGCGCGCTCGTCGCCGGCCACGGTGGTCACCCGGACGCCCGCGGCGCGGACGACCGCGGCGTCGTCGGTGAGCTCCTCGCCGGCGGGCAGGTCGTCGTAGGCCTCGGCGAGGACGGCGTGCACGAAGCCCTGTGGGGTCTGCACCCGGCGCAGGACGGCGCGGTCGAGAGCCGAGGTCACGGTGCCCACAGCGTCGACCGCCACGGTGGTGTCGACGACCGGGAGCACGGGGACCACGGCGAGCGCGCCGCCAGCCAGCGCGTCGAGCACGCGGGTGACGACAGCGGGCGGGGTCAGGGGGCGGGCGGCGTCGTGCACGAGGACGGCTTGGACGTCCGGATCGACCCTGGCGAGCGCGGCCCGCACCGACGCCGTCCGGCTCGCTCCGCCCTCGACGAGGCGGATCCCGTCCGGCAGCGCCGCTGCGAACGCATCGTGGTCGGCTGCAGGGACGGCGACGACCACCTCGTCGACGCCCCCGGCGAGCAGCGTGTCGACCGCCCAGGCGACCAGCGGGCGGCCGGCGAGCTCGACCAGCGCCTTGGGCCGATCGGCCCCCAGACGCGAACCACTCCCGGCCGCTGCGACGATGCCGACAGCGGACACGGGAGTGGTCCGGTGGTACGAGGGTGCGGAGCTCAGCTGGCGAGGACCTCGTCCAGGAGCACCTCGGCCTTGTCCTCGTTGGTGCCCTCGGCGAGCGCGAGCTCGCTCACCAGGATCTGGCGGGCCTTGGACAGCATGCGCTTCTCGCCGGCCGACAGGCCGCGGTCCTTGTCCCGGCGCCACAGGTCGCGGACGACCTCGGCCACCTTGTTGACGTCACCGGAGGCCAGCTTCTCGAGGTTGGCCTTGTAGCGGCGCGACCAGTTGGTCGGCTCCTCGGTGTGCGGGGCGCGCAGGACCTCGAAGACCCGGTTGAGCCCGTCCTGCCCCACGACGTCGCGCACGCCGACGATCTCTGCGTTGTCGGCCGGCACGCGCACGGTCAGGTCGCCCTGGGCGACCTTCAGCACGAGGTAGGCCTTCTCTTCACCCTTGATGGTCCGCGTCTCGATCGCCTCGATCAGCGCGGCACCGTGGTGCGGGTAGACGACGGTCTCGCCGACAGTGAAGCCCATGTGTGTGTGACCCCTTTCGCTGTGCCCAGGTTAGCACGGCGAACCGACGTCCGGACAGAGCCGGCGTCTCATATGCGCAGGTCAGAGGCCTGGTGAAGTACGGGTGAGGGGTTGACAGAGCGTGGTCGGTGTGCGTGCCGACGGGACACCCGGCTCCGCGGGCAGGGGGCGCCGGCCGCACCCGGCCGGACTGCGCTCCGGGTGCCGGGCGAGACGTCGCCGCAGGTCAGGCGCCCGGCGGCCGTGCGCCGGGCACCGTCCCGGGACCACCGGCGAGGTGTCCACGCGACGGCACACGGGACCCGCGCGGGATCAGCCCCGCGCGGGTCCGGCGGCCGGCGGTCAGAGCTGGTCCAGCCCGATGGCGAGGTCGGTGACCGGCATCCCGAACGCGCCGCGATCGGTGACCTCCCCGGTGGCCAGGTTGACGGAGTAGATCCGGCTCTTCCCGCCCACCGTCAGGGTCGCCCACCCCTGCACGGCGACGGTGCGCCCGTCCCGGACGGTGCTGTAGACGTCGAAGCCGGCGTCCGGGCCGGCGTCGACGCGCAGCTGGCCCACCGGGGCGAGCGTGCCCGCGTTGGCCGGGGACTGGATGTCGAGCCGGTCCAGCGCGGTGTCGATGTCGTGCAGGACCGTCGAGGTGCCCGCGTCGAGGTCGTTGTTGGTGTAGGCCGATCCACTGATCCCGTTCGCCGGCGTGGTGCCGGTCGCAGGCGGGGTCGCGGGGTTGGTCAGCCGGCCGTCGGCGACGGTCGCCCCGTTCGGGGCGTCCGGGTCGGCGGCTCCGGCGAAGGGCTGGCGCAGGTTCTGACCGGCGTCGCTGGTGATCCGCAGGGCGTTGGCAGCGGGGTTGAAGTCGACGCCGAAGAAGCGTCCCTCGAGTGCGACGCTCAGCTGGCCGACCTTGGTGGCCCGGGCGTTCGCCGGGTCGAGCACGTAGATGCCGCCCTTCTCCCCCACCCCGTAGAGCTCCCCGTTCTGCACGCGGTAGTCGATGCCGACCAGGCGGGTGTCACCCTGCAGCCGGACGTCGCCGACCTCGCGGGCACCGCCGGCCTCGGAGGTCCGGAAGGACACGAGGGCCCGCCCGTCCTCGGCGAGGCCGACCGCCCGGAGGCGGTCTCCGTCGGCGCGGTACCCGCTGCTGCTGTCGGCACCGCGGGGCCCGTCCGTCGCGATCGCCGTGGCCGGTGCCACGACTGCTCCGGTGAGCAGCGCGGCTGCCACGACGAGGGTCGTCTTGCGGGGGGTGATGCGCATGTCTCCTCCAGGGACTGGGCGGCCGCTCTGCCGGGCCGATCTGCCGCCTCACTGCGGCTGACGGGGATACGTCGACCGCCCGGGCCGCGTTCACCGGTTCCCGAGATCCGTCCGGATCGCCGCACCGGCCTCTCGGGGGCGCCCTCGGTTCCGGGGTGAGCGGGGGGCGACCAGACCGGGCCGAACACCTACTGTCGGCGCGTGGTGCACGCGCCGAGCCGCCGGCAGAGGATCCCGGGTCGTGCGCTGGCGGTGGCCACGCACGCCGGACCGACCGTCGCGGTGACCGTCGTCGCGACCCTCCTGGCGGTGGCCGCGCAGCTGTCCGCCGGGCGTGTGGCGCTCGTGGGACTGGCCGTCCTCGCAGGTCAGGTGTCCATCGGGTGGAGCAACGACTGGCTCGACGCCGACCGCGACCGCGCCGTCGCGCGGGCCGACAAGCCGGTCGTGCAGGGTGCGGTGGACCCCGCGGCGCTGCGCACGGCGGCGCTCGCGGCGGCCGCCGCGGCCGTCGTCCTCTCGCTGCTGCTCGGCCCGGTCCCCGGCCTGCTGCTGCTGGTCCTGGTGGCCAGCGGGTGGGCCTACAACGCCGGGCTCAAGCGGACCGCGGCCTCGGGGCTGCCCTACGTGACC
>NZ_JBFNXQ010000151.1:0-8824 GCF_041018925.1 Geodermatophilus maliterrae | reverse complement strand
CTAGTCCGTCCAACGGACCGGCGGCTGCCAGCAGCGGGCTTGCTGGTCTCCCAGCTCCGGGGCGAGTCCTACTACCGAGACAGTTGCCGGGCCGGGGACTTCCGCCCCGGCCAGCCCGTCCAGCTCGTCCCTGAGCCGGACAACCCGCACGACGACCGAGCCGTCGCGGTGTTCGACGCCACCGGCCGGCACCGTGCTGGCTACATGAACAAGCAGAAGGCCCGCGCGTACCTCAAGCGCATCGCGGAGGGGAAGGACCTGACTGCAATCTCCCTGCGAGGGGCCGACCTAGGCGTCCCGACACCTCAGGTCGCCATCCTCGCCGCCGCTCCGGATGTCGTAGCGCACCTGCTGTCACCGCGCCCGCCGAAGGCGCCCGCGCCCGCCGGACCCCGCTGACCACCGCTAATCCGCCCGCCCTTGCCATGAAACCTGAGGGTGGAGCGGGGTTTGTGTCGAGGCCTGTACTGGTTTCGCGTGCACGGCCATCCGTACGGCCGACTGCGGTCGTCGGCTCAAGGCTGCTCTAAGTGGGCCGATAGGCAACTGCCGGCGGCTCGTCCGGACAGCAGTGACTCGACGGAAAGAGGCCCGGTGCGCCGAACTCTTGGGAAGCTCGACGGGCGCGTGAAGCTCAGCGCCACCGCCGCCAGCGTCGTGCTCATGGGGGGCCTGGCCGGCTGGGGTGGCGCGGTCATCGCCCCAAGTGGCGCCGATAACACGTCTGCTGCGGCGTCGAGCGGCACGGCGGAGGCTCGCCCATCTGCGAGCTCGGCGACCTCTACACCGACACCAAGCGCCGCAACGACTAGTGCTACGACACAGCCGACAGCTTCACCTCCGCCCGCACCCTCTCGAGCCGAAAACTTGTCCTCGTCGCCTGCCCGCGGCACGAGTGCCGCTCCGCGGACCTCAAGTGTGCCGGCTCCGGTGTCTGCACCCGCCCCGGTTCCACAGAATTCGCACCAGCCGGACATCGCGTTCGTCGGCCCGTGGCGCGACTATGGCAACGGCCAGTGGACCTACCGGATTGGGCTGCTTGACTTCCCGGCTGACACGGTGGTCGAGATCAGCGGCCATGACATCTATGGCAACGTGCAGGTGGCTCCATTGGCGATGACGACGGCAGAGGGTTCCTGGGATCCGTTCATCGCCGCCTTCGGGATGACGTTTGCGTACGGCGGCACCTGCGATGACGCGGAGGTGGCGACGGTCACCGCGCGAGGCGGGGGCCTCTCGGTCACCGAGGCTGCGCCGCGTCCGCTGGAGTGTGACGGCGGCACCACGCCGGACGGTCCGTTCACACGGCCGATCTATCCAGCGCCAGTGCCGGCGCCGCCACCCAGCTCCCCCGCGCCGCCCGTCTCCCAGTCGACCTCACAGCTCGGGGGAGTCTGACGTCCGAACCCTCGATGGCTGTTGTGCGATGACGACCGCGGGTGGGTGGCCCAGGTCGAGTACGTCGTGCAGCACGACTACGGGGCCGGCAAGCACCTTCCGCACTACGGAGACCGCGAAGGCTCGTTAACCGAAGGTCCTTGGATCCGGCTCGTGGAGACGGCCGGCGCCCGCGTGGACGCCGGTGGGTCCGGAGGTCCATCTGCACGACCTGCGCCATGCGGGCCTCACCTTGACGGCCCAACTCGGCGGCACGCTGGCTGAAGTGCAGCGCCGCGCTGGCCACGCCAGCGCCAGAGCAGCGCTGATCTACCAGCACGCAGCAGCGAGTCGGGACCAGGACCTAGCCGCGCTGCTGTCGAAGCGCGGCTAAGCCCCGGCCTGCTGGACGCTGGACTCGAGGACGGCCGCCAAGGCATCTCGGGCGGAGTGAACGTCGCTGATCGAAGCGTCGACCCGGTGGCGCCACGGAGCTACGACCGGCCCCATGAGCAACACCTCGGGGATGTGCGTCGGCAGCGTGCTCACCGCGTTTGCAGCGGCCTCGAATGCCGTTGCAACGTCGTTGACCGCCTGACGCACGGCGGGGCCGGCGGCCATGCGGACCTCGGAGAGAGGCACAGCCAACTCGACAGTTGCCTCGGTGACCTGGCGGTTCCAGTGCTCAGGCCACTTGCGGCCGAAGAGTCGCCGACGGACTCGGGGCCGGCCGACGAGGTCGACCATGCGTCGCAGGTGAGTCACGGCAATCGCCACCGCGGCGTCGAACTGCACGCAGGCATCAACCTCGGCAGCACGAGCACCCCGAGCGCGTTCCTCGGCCCACTGAGCCTCTCGGGCAGTGGCCCGGTCGGCGAACTCCCGCAGCTGCAGGCGCCGCTGCTGATGGCCACTGCGCCAGACCACGAACATCGAGCCGGCGACCGCGACGAACGCCGCCAACAGGGTGGCCAGCGCCGGGACCCGCACGTCACCCATGGCATCTTCCTACGCGATCCGCTCCCGGACGCTGACGTGCGGCCAGCACCGATGTTGCACAGCTGGTGCACGACGTCCCCGACGGGGGAACAAGCGGGGCTCTGAGCTGCGACATTGCTCAATGGCTAGCAGATTTCAAGCCTGATACAGGCACCTTCCGAACCAACACCGATCAACCATTCTCGCAGGTCAACCCTGGTATTGTTGAGACCGGTGGCTACCGTCACTAGCCGCTACGTGCCCGTACTACGGGCACGTAGCGGGCACGGCCGTTCGGACCTCAGCAGGCTTACTCACCATGGATTGGGGAATCGGTCGCCGGCCCTGCTCGTCTGCGCCGCTCGGAGTCGGCTGGGTGATGCGCCTCCTGATGACGGACAACGCACACGCACTGCCCCTGTCACCGACGCTGACTGCAGCGGCAGAGGATGAGAGCCGCACGGTCTCCATCGCTGCCATCCGTAGACGTGCGCTCGACCCTCATCGACGCCCTCCTCAGCGGCGCTCTGGAGGGGACAACAGCCCCATCCCCACAGGAGCTCTCCAGCTGCACCGGCCGCCGGAGGCGAGCTGGTTGTGGGGAAGCGAGGTGAGTTCTCGGCGGACTATCCGCGTCCTCCGTGACGCGGGGGTCCGGCACCCGCCTCCGGAGAGCGGGAAGACGACGAATGACGCTGCTTGGCAGCCGTCGGTTGACACCTGCTTTGCAGGTCAGCGGCTTGGATGCCGACTGGGTCGTTGAGCCAAAGGTTGGTGCGCTCGACGACCCAGCGGCGCGCGATAACGAGGACCCGCTGTTGCCTCGGGCCCGCCGGTCCCCACCCTTTGGTCTTTCTCCATTAATGTGCGCCCGCATCCTAGTCGTCTCATCGGCGTCGCGGGGCATGGTCTCGACCTGAGGGAACTGCGGGCCTGGCATGCCGGCGATGAGTGGTGCTGGGAGTCCAGGTCCTCGGCGTCCTGCTGCGGCGAACGTCGTGGGGATCGCCGCGGCGAACAACTCGGCACTGCTCTGGGCACCCGGGCTGGCACGTTGCACACGAACTGTCAACTCGCGGGTCAGGCGCCCATCCGCGGTGGGAAGGGAGGCCGTGGCGACGGCCCGCGCGTCGCTTTGAGGAGTGCGCGGGTCAGGCACGAGCAAGTGACCATCAGCTGCTGCAATGTTCGAGCTCGCTGTCGTAGCGCTGATCGCCGATGGATCCGCCCCATCTCACGCATCCGGGAGCAATAGCTGTCACCGGGCCAGCGTAATGCGTGTACTGACCGGAATCCTCGTCGCGCACCTTGCCCTCAGGCTCAAGGTAAGCCGACGCTGCCGTGGATGTCCCGACGTCTCTCGTCTTGATGGTCGTCACGCACTTTTGGCTGCCGTCCCATAGGAGATTCACGGCGCCAAGGTCCCCCAGAGAAACCTGACCAATTACGGAGAACCCTGGACCACATACAGTCTCGCTTGAGGAGCGATACTGCGCCTGCCGCTGCCCGGCTTCGGGCAGCGGCGGCGCGGTAGCGAGGGGTCGCTCTTCGTCCGTCAAATCGGGATCAAGTTGCGCCTGGACATTCTCAGAAGGGGCGCTGAACCAAGTGCCGCTGACGGCAGGGAATGCAATAGCGGCAACAGCTAATATGGACCCGAGTACTACGGCGCGAATTCGTCGTTTCCGGACTGCGCGCCTACCAGCTTGGACGACGTCCCCAACCTGTATCGATGAAGGCGGTTCATCCTGCACCAGGTGCTCTAACAATTTTCGAACGATATCCTGTTCGGAAGCCATTTTACCAACCTTCCTCAACCATCAGCACCCGTATCCGACTTAATGCGCGGGCTGTTTGACTCTTGACGTTGCCGATGCTGCATTTCATCACCGCAGCGGTTTCCTCGATCGACAGGTCCTCGAAGTAGCGGAGAACCAGCATCGCTCGCATGGATGGAGCCAGTTGATCGAGCGCAGCGCGGACAACGTCGCTGTGACCGTCGGGCGTCGGGTCGTATCCCCTCTCTGGGACCACACCGGAACGGTCCTCCCGTCGCCATCTGGCGCTGCGTCGGACGTCGATGAAGGAACGGACCAGAATCTGGCGAACGTACGGGTGGAGGTCAATCTCGGTTCGTATCTTCGTCCAACTGAGGTAGAGCTTGCACAGCGATTCTTGGACCAAGTCGTCCGCCTCGTGCCAGTCCCCGCACATGAGGTAAGCGGTGCGTCGAAGAACATTGAGGTGCGCCGACACGTATGCGTGGAATTTCGCCTCGTCCTGGCTCCGCACCCGCCAGATCCTTCCCACGGGAACCGTCGCAAGTGGTACCCCGACGGTCGGTGAGCAACCGAGGCGAGGAGGTCGGGCTCCATGGTGACTCCTCCTAGCTCCTTCTTCTACACGAGACAGCGGCCCGGAAAGTTGCATGCGTTCACCTGCAACTTCCCGACCGTCGCTGGACGTGTAGACGCTTGAGGGCGGTGCGGATCGGGGTTGAACCCGAGGCGGGCCCCGCCCGGAGGAGCGGTTCGCTCCAGGGCAGAAGCAGAGAGAGGTCGCCATGTTCCGTTCCGGCAGCGCTCAGCACCTCGACCCGGGTCAGTCGACCGTGAACCGCCCATGGCTAGGTCGCACGGGCGCACTGATCGCGGCCCTCGCCGCGGTGCTAACCATGCTCACACCCACCGCGGCCAGCGCCGCAGGCCCCAGCCGCAACGGCGAGTGCCAGGAGCAGGAGTTGTGTATGTTTCACAACTCTAACGTTCAGGGGTCGGTATCCGACTTCACCCCTGAGCAACTCTCGATTCCGGACTACGGCAGTGAGCAGCCGACGTGCTACGAATTCAAGGGTCCGGGCAATGGGATAGAGGAGTGCATCAAAAACAACGTGGCTTCGGTCTGGAACCGAACCGGCAAGACCATCAATATCTACTACAACTCGAACTATAACGATGGCGTGGCCGTTCAGGTCGTTCAGCCGGGCTTCAAGGGCAATTTGAACGCCAAGCTCAAGAACAACAACGCATCCCACCTCGAGGCACGCCAGGGCGTTGACTCGGAGCCCACCATCGGTACGGTGTCGCATGTCGAGACGAGCGGGGGCGCAATTCTCGGCCGGGCTGGGCCGGGCACTGGCTACGACGAGACCGGCCGGTCGTACGACAACGGACAGCCGATCCGCGTGGTGTGCACGACGTACGGCAGCAAGGTGGACGGGACCCGTGGTCCGTCGGAGCTGTGGCACAAGCTTGTCTCGGGGGACTTCGTCTCGGGCGCTTACGTCCGCGGTCAAGGCGGCATGCCGTGCGAAGGTTCCACACCCGAGACCATGACCCCACCCGACAGCGTCCACTACATCGACACAGACGGGACCCCGCTGACCGTGCGCAGCGGACCCGGCCTCCACACCTCCAAGACCGGCGTCGAGCTCGCGGACCTTACGCCGGTGACAGTCGACTGCCTGCTATACGGCACGTCAGTCACCGGGACCCAGGGAGAGTCCTCGGTCTGGCTGCGACTGGGCGAGGGAAGCTACGTCGCCGCCGCGTACGTCCACCAGGCCAACGACTGGACCCCCGAAGTCTGCGGTGCACCGTCAAGCGACGACGCCGGCGACCAGTGGCCCGATTGCAGCCTGGGCGGCAGTGAGGAGGAGGTCTATGCGCTGATGTTCGGGGGCTACTGCATGCCGCCGGACGAGGTGATGGCCACCGATCCCGGAGACCCCAACACTTCGAAGCCGGATCAGACTGGTCCCCAGCGACCGTTCCTGGTCGCGGACGTCGGCCCGAATGGGGAGAACTCTTACGGACTGACGTGGGACGGGTGCTCCGTTCCAGAGCAGGCCGCCCTGATCCCACACATGGGCGACCCGAGCTACCCGTTCGGCTTCAACTTCCGGGCCGCATGCCAGGTGCACGACCTGGGATACCGGCTGATGGACCGGCACATCCTCCCCGAGTCCGCCGAGCAACCCCTGGACCGGTTCTTCACCCAGATGCTCGGACGCATCTGCCGCACCCAGTACTACGACCGCCTCGTGGGGTGCATGCAGGTAGCGACCGCCTACGGATCCGCGGTGACGGTAGCTAACCACAAGCCGTAGCCGGACAACTACCCGCGCGTCTACGTGGAGCCGTAGACGTTCGTTATTGCCGCCGGCCTACGCCTGAGGAACCCGTTACCGCACAGGACGGAGCGGGCCCGGCCGCGGTTCGCTGGGCCCGCTCCATGCCCGGTCGCCTGCCGTTGCGGACGTCCAGAATCAAGGGTCGCCTGCAGCTTTCGGAGCGCCACCGTCACCGACGGTGCCATCTGCGCCGCCTCGGCCGGTCAGTGCGGTGTCTTCTTCCTCGACCGGGACGCCCTAATCCGGTTGGTCGGCGCGGTGCTGGCCGAGCAGCACGACGAATGGACCGAAGACCGCCGCTACCTCGGCCTCGACGTGCTGGCCCGCTGCCACCTGCACCCGGTCACCGACAACGGCGACACCGAGGAGGTGAACACGACCACCGACATCCCGGCGCTCAGCGCCTGACCGACATGAAAATCTCGCGGTAGCCGTCAGACACCACGCCCGAAGACTGCCGCTCAACGTGCTGGTCTCGGCCGCCAACCGGCACGACAGCATGCTCGTCGAGCCGCTCCTGGACTTCATGCCGGCCATCAAGCGTGGTGGCCGAGGCCACCCGCGGCGCCGGCCGCGCAAGCTGCACGGCGACAAGGGCTATGACAATCCGCGGGTCCGCCGCTACCTGCGCCGCCGTGGGATCACCGCCCGGATCGCCCGGATCAGCAGGGACTCCAGCGCCCGCCTCGGACGGCACCGCTGGGTCGTCGAACGGACGCTGGGCTGGCTGCTGTCCTACAAACGCTTGGCCCTGCGTTACGACCGCAGCGCTTCAACGATCACTGCGCTGGCCCGACTGGCCGTCACCCTCATCTGCGCCCGACGGCTCTCGATGAACTAATGCCACGTCTTCTAAGCCGTCGTAACGCCAGGTGTCGAGCTCACCCCCCGCTGCTGGGACACAGCGGACATGACCAGTCCTAAGGCGTCCCATCGTATCCAACAAGTACCAATAAGTGAGACCGCGCTCCTCTTTTGATGCCCTGGCGCGACCTCACCCGGTCATCCCTTTAGCTCTTCTATTTGAGCAGCACGTATGCTACCTATTCAAAACGGAGCAGAGCCAGGCTCCGACAGAAGCAGGTGCGAGGATAATTTGATTGTCGAGTCGTCGAGGACGAACCTACTACGTGCCCGCTTCACAAAGGCGCCGTCTCCTGCGACTTAATGGGCACTGTCTCCACACTGCCAGGCCGTCATGATCGCGTTCGTGACGGTCCGCCACAGTTCTATGAGTCGGTTGACAGAGGAAAAATGCTGCCTCGTACGGCTACGAACGACCGTGAACGCGGCCAACTGCAATCACAACTGCAACCACCGAGAGCTGGGCCGCAGATGGGCTTGCTCGTCGGGAAAACGCGGTTGGCAGGTCGAGGTTGATTCGCGCTCGGCGAGCCGGGATGGCGGCGGACCCGGCTCACCAGCCGAGCAGACGCCTGCGTTGCCAAGAGTCGGCCTTGCCACAGCCGAACCGGACCACGTCAAGCTAATGACACTGGGTGGTCGCAGTCGGGCCGAACTCATCCGCCCCGGGCCTTCGCACCGCGACCTCCGCCTTCACGCACGCTGCGGCGTTGGACAGCATGTTCCCGTAACCGAAGCCGCTGTCGGTCTTGATGGGCAGCAGGTAGGGGGCTGATGCCCCGTCGGCAGGGCGGTTGGTCACGATCCTGACCTGTCCTCCGATCAGGCGAGCGTTCTCGCCAGGCTCGAAGATGATCTTTACCCAGATGGTGCCGCAGATTGCGCTTGACCGTAGTTCGAGGTGTCCCACTTGGTGACCGTTGTCATCACGGACGGCGGGGGGGTCGTCTCCGGATATCGGTTGGGCGCTCCCTGCACACATCGTGAGTTCCGGGTCCTGGGTGTCGTAGGCCGACGCCAGCGAGGGTGCCGGTTGAAGCCCGGCGACGAAGATGACGCTCGCGCCGACGACCACCGCTAGGACTAGGACGGCCTGTACCGCCACCCACGTTGTTCTCTGACTGCGATTGGGGACCGAACCCGGCGTGGATCGGTCGACGAGGTCCTTGCGTGCCTGCCAGCCCCAGATCGAGGTCATGACGAGCAGGGCGGCAGACACGGCTACTACGACGATGACGAGCCATCCCGGCACGAATCTGCGGCCGGCGAAGGACACCGCGATGGAGACTGCGACAGCCGCGACGGCTTGGGTGAAGGGGGGTCCCGCTTCGATGAGTGCAGCCGGGTACCGCCGTACGTGTCGTCGTCCCGGTGCCGTTGGACTGGTTGAGGGCAACGCGGTCAGGCGGGCCTCCTGATGTTTGGGGCCAGCCGCCCGGCCGCCTGGAGAGTCCGGGACGGACGATTGGCTCG
>NZ_JBFNXQ010000150.1:0-9227 GCF_041018925.1 Geodermatophilus maliterrae | reverse complement strand
GCGGCGCCGGCCGCGGCGGCCGTGCCGGTCGCCGTCGTCGCCGGCGCCGGGCTCCCGCCGTGGGCGACCGCCCGGATGGCGGCGGCGAAGTCCGCGCCGTCGCTGAACCGGTCGTGCGGGTCCTTGGCCAGCGCCCGCTCCACGAGCTGCCGCACAGGGGCCGGGATGTCCGCCGGCAGCGGGGGCGGCGTCCGGTTGATGTGCGCCAGGGCGATCGCGACCTGGGAGGTGCCGTCGAAGGGCCGCCCGCCGGTGAGGCACTCGTAGCCGACGACGCCGAGGGAGTAGACGTCGGAGGCCGCGGTGGTCTCCATGCCCTGCGCCTGCTCGGGCGAGAGGTACTGCGCGGTGCCGACGACCATCCCGGTGCGGGTCAGCGGTGTCGCGTCGCGGGTGCGGGCGATGCCGAAGTCGGTCAGCTTCACCACGCCGTCGGGCCGCACGATGAGGTTGCCCGGCTTGATGTCGCGGTGGACGACGCCGGCGGCGTGCGCGGCCGACAGCCCGTCGGCGGCCTGGCCGAGCACGTGCAGCGTCCAGTCGACCGGCAGCCGTCCCTCCTCGTGCAGGATCTGCACGAGCGGCTTGCCCTCGACCAGCTCCATGACGAGGAAGGCCAGGTGCCCGGGACCGCCGTCGGCACTCGTCTCGCCGTAGTCGTAGACCGAGGCGATGTTCGGGTGCGACAGGGCCGCGGTGTGCCGGGCCTCGTTGCGGAACCGGGCCACGAAGCTCGGGTCGCCGGTGTACTCGCTGCGCAGGACCTTGGCGGCCACGATGCGGTCGAGCACGCGGTCGCGGGCGCGCCAGACCTCACCCATGCCGCCCGTGGCGATCGGCTCGGTGATCTCGTAACGGCCGGCCAGGACGGTGCCGGTGGACAGGGCCATCAGCCCCCCTGACCCTCGAGGTGTGCCTCGATCACCTCGCGGGCGATCGGGGCAGACGTGTCGCCGCCGGTACCCCCGCCGTTGGCCACGAACACCGCGACGGCGATCTGCGGGTCCTCGGCCGGGGCGAAGCCGATGAACCAGTTGTGGTCGGGCACGTCCTCGGCCACCTGGGCGGTGCCGGTCTTGCCGGCCACCGTGACGCCGGGGACGCGCGCGGCCCGGCCGCTGCCGTTGGCCACGACGCTCTCCATCATCTCCGTCAGCTGACCGGCCACCTCGGCGCTGACCGGCTCGGAGAGCTCCTCCGGGTCGGCCCGGTCGATGACCGTGAGGTCGGGGGCGCGCACCTGGTCGACCAGGTAGGGCGTCATCAGTGTCCCGTCGTTGGCCACGGCCGCGGCCACCATGGCCGCCTGCAGCGGGGTCATCCGGACGTCGCGCTGGCCGATCGAGCTCTGCCCCAGCGCGGCCTCGCTCTCGATGTCGCCGACGCCGCTGCCGGCGGTCTCCATCGGGATCTCCAGGCCCTCGCCGGTCATGCCGAAGGCCTCGGCCATCTCCCGCACCCGGTCCTCGCCGAGGTCGATCCCCAGCTGGGCGAAGGCGGTGTTGCAGGAGACCGTCAGCGCGTCGATCAGCGACTGCTCCTGGCTGCTGCTGCACGAGGAGTTGCCGAAGTTGCGCAGCTCGGTCGAGGTGCCCGGCAGGGTGAGCGTGTCCGGGGCCGGGACGACCGTGTCGGGGGTGTACTCCCCGGTCGACAGCGCGGCGGCCGAGACGACGACCTTGAAGACCGAGCCGGGCGGGTAGTTGTCCTGGATCGCCCGGTTCAGCCGCGGGTCGGCGTCCATGGCCTCGAGCTCGGCGGCGTAGGCCCGGATGCCGGCCGGGTCGTGGCTGGACAGCAGCCCCGGGTCGTAGGTGGGGGTGCTGGCCATGCCGAGCACCGCGCCGGTGGAGGGGTCGAGCGCGACGACGGCGCCGGTGACGCCCTCGAGGCCGGCCATGGCGGCCTCCTGGACGGCGGGGTCCAGGGTGAGGACGACGTCGCCACCGGCCGGGTCGCGGCCGGTGAACAGGTCGGCCAGCCGGCGGGCGAACAGCCGCGCGTCCGAGCCCGCGAGCACGTCGTTGGCCGCCCGCTCCATCTGGGTGTTGCTGTAGATCAGCGAGTAGTAGCCGGTGACCGGGGCGTACACCGGCCCCTGCGGGTACTGGCGCAGGTAGGTCAGCTGGTCCTGGGTGGGCACCGACAGGGCCACCTCGGTGCCGTCGACGACGATCGAGCCGCGCTCGCGGTCGTACTCCTCGGTGAGCACGCGGGTGTTGGCCGGGTCGTCGCGCAGCTCGTCGGAGCGCACGACCTGGATGTAGTTGACGTTGACGATCAGCAGCGTGAACAGGACGAGCACGCTGATCGCGACGCGGCGCAGGGGTGCGTTCACGGCGTCACGACCTCGGTGGGCGCCTCGCCGATGGCCTGCTTGGGCGGCGTGGGCGGAGCGGCCGGGCGGCGCGCGGCGTCGCTGATCCGTACCAGGAGCGCCACCAGCCCGAAGTTGGCCACCAGCGACGAGCCGCCGTAGGCCACGAACGGCGTGGTCAGGCCGGTCAGCGGCAGCAGGCCGGTGACGCCGCCCAGGACGACGAACAGCTGCCAGGCGATGGCGAAGGCCAGCCCGCCGGCCAGCAGCTTGCCGAAGGCGTCGCGCACGACCAGCGAGGTGCGCAGGCCGCGCTCGACCAGGATCAGGTAGACGACGATCACCGCGACCAGGCCGAACAGGCCCAGCTCCTCGCCGAGCGCGGAGGCGATGAAGTCGCTCTTGGCCACCGGCACCTGGTCGGGGCGCCCGCCGCCGAGCCCGGCGCCGAACAGCCCGCCGGTACCCAGCCCGAACAGCGACTGGACCAGCTGGTAACCACCCTCGTCGCGGTAGGCGAAGGGGTCGAGCCAGGTGTCCACGCGCACCTGCACGTGGCCGAAGACCTGGTAGGCGAAGAACGCCCCGCCGGCGAAGAGCCCGAGGCCGATGAGCAGCCAGCTGGCCCGCTCGGTGGCGATGTAGAGCATCACCACGAAGATGCCGAACAGCAGCAGCGAGCTGCCGAGGTCGCGCTCGAAGACCAGCACGAGGATCGACAGCGCCCAGGCCACCAGCACCGGGCCGAGGTCGCGGGCCCGCGGGATCTCCAGGCCCATGACCCGGCGGCTGGCCAGCGCGAGCACGTCGCGCTTGTCGACGAGGTAGGAGGCGAAGAAGACGATCAGGCAGATCTTGGCGAACTCGCCGGGCTGGATGCTGAAGCCGGCCACGCGGATCCAGATCTTGGCGCCGTAGACCTCCGAGATCGAGGCGGGCAGCACGGCCGGCAGCGCCAGCAGCACCATCCCGACCAGCGCGAGGGTGTAGGCGAAGCGCGACAGCAGCCGGTGGTCGCGCAGGACCACCAGGACGGCGATGAACAGGCCGGTGCCCACGGTCGCCCACAGCAGCTGGACGGGGGCATCCGCCCCGCTGGCGGCGTCGACCTGCTCACCGGCGAGGTCGAGCCGGTGGATCATGGTCAGCCCCAGGCCGGACAGCAGCGCCACCGAGGGCAGCAGCAGCGGGTCGGCGTAGGGCGCGAACCGGCGGACGACGAGGTGCAGCACCGCCCAGAGCGCGGCGAACCAGCCGCCGAAGGCGGCCAGCTCCGCGCGCAGCGACCCGGTGACGGTGAGGTCGACGATGCACTGTGCCGCGAGCGTGATGAGGACGGCGAAGCCCAGCAGCGCCAGCTCGGTGTTGCGGCGCGTGGGCGGGGCCGTGCCCGGGATCGCCGAGCGCGGGTCGGTCGAGGGGCCGGTCACTCCGCCTCCCGGCAATCCACTCCGGGCTCGGGCCCCTCCGTGGGCGTCGACGACGTCGCGGTCGTGGTCGGTGCGGGCGCCGCCTGGGTCTCGGGCGCGGGGCCGCCACCGTCGGGGAGGGGCAGCGAGGGCTCGGCGGTCGGTTCGGACGACGGCGCGGCCGAGGGGGAGGCCGAGGAGGTCGACGGGGCCGGGCGGGGGCACACGGGCAGGGCGGCGAGGTGCAGGTCGTCGACGATGCGCTGGGCGTCGTCGGCGTCGTCGGCGTCGATGCCCTGCCGGACGTTGTTCTGCTGGTAGGAGCTCAGGTCGGCCAACGCGATGTCGGTGACGTCGTCGACCCGGTAGAGGTCCAGGCCGAGCAGGTCGGTGTTGAAGCCGCGGAAGACGGCCACCCGGTCGCCGTCGTCGGCGGCCGCGACCCCGACGAACCAGTGGGTGAGCACCCAGAGCCACGTGGCGATCCCGCCGGCGACCAGGACGAGAACCGTCCCCACAGCGAGGAACAGCCGCCGCCGAGGGCGGCGGCGGTCGGGGGGTGCGGCGGCCGTGGGTGCTGTCGGCGGGGGTGGTGGAGCCGGTGGCGGGTCGGCCAGCGCGGCCCGGCCGGCCGCCGACCGCGGGTCCACCTCCCGCTGACCCCGGTTGTCCCCGGCCGCGCCGTCGACGACCGGCTCGATGAGGGTGCCCGAGCCGTTGTCCTCGACGACGTCGGCCACGATCACGGTGATGTTGTCCGGGCCGCCGCTGCGCAGGGCCAGCTCGATGAGCCGGTCTGCGGTCGACTGCGGATCGGGGTCCTTGAGCGCCTCGGCGAGGGTCTCCTCGCTCACCACGCCGGACAGGCCGTCGGAGCACAGCAGGTAGCGGTCGCCGGCGCGCGCCTCGCGCATGGACAGGTCGGGGTCGACGTCCTGGCCGTTGAGCGCCCGCAGCAGCAGCGAGCGCTGCGGGTGGTGGTTGGCCTCCTCGGGCGTGATCCGTCCGTCGTCGATGAGGGTCTGCACGAACGTGTCGTCGTGGGTGATCTGCTGCAGCACGCCGTCGCGCAGCAGGTAGGCGCGCGAGTCGCCGACGTGGCACAGCGCCAGCCGGCCGCCGGCGAACAGGACGGCGGTGAGCGTGGTGCCCATGCCCTCCAGCTGCGGCGACTCGCGGATGACCTCGCGCAGGTGCTCGCTGCCGTCGAACACCGCCGCGCGCAGCGCCTGCAGCATGTCGCCGGAGGGCGCGTCGTCGTCGAGGTGCTCCAGGGCGGCGATGACGACCTTGCTGGCGACGTCGCCGGCCGCGTGACCGCCCATGCCGTCGGCCACGGCCAGCAGCCGGGGCCCGGCGTAGACCGAGTCCTGGTTGTTGCCGCGGACCAGACCGCGGTCGGAGCGGGCGGCGTAGCGCAGCGCGAGACTCATCGGACCCTGCTCACGTCTGGACTGCCGCTCCCCCTGGTCGTCGTCAACGCAGCTCCAGGGCGGTCTGGCCGATGCGGATCGGCTGGCCCGGGGCCACGAGCAGCGGGCCCTGCACCCGCTGCTGGTCGAGGTAGGTGCCGTTGGTGGAACCCAGGTCCTCGACGTACCACTGTCCACCACGGTTGGTCAGTCGCGCGTGCCGGGAGCTGGCGAAGTCGTCGGTGAGGACGAGCGTGGAGTCGTCGGCGCGGCCGATGAGGATCGGCTGCTCGCCGAGGGTGATCTTGGTTCCGGTCAGCGGGCCGGCGGTCACCACGAGGGTCCGCGGCCCGCGCCCGCGCTTGCGGCCGGGGGCGGCCGCGCGCGGCGGTACCGAGGTCACCCGCCCGGCGCGGCCGCCGAACAGGTCGGCCCGCACCACGCGGAACGCGGCGAAGATGAACAGCCACAGCAGCAGCAGGAACCCGAAGCGGAAGACCTGGAGGACGATCTCGGCGGTCACGACCGGCCCCCGCTCACGAGTCCGCCTCGCCGGCGCTCGCCGGCCGCGTTCGCGGCGCTGCCGTGCCCGCGCGCGAGCTCGCTCACGTGCCGTCCTGCCGGTACACCAGGACGGAGTGGCCGATGCGGATGACGTCGCCGTCGGAGAGGGCCTGCCGGGTGATCTTGCGGCCGTTGACCAGCGTGCCGTTGGTCGAGCCGAGGTCCTCGGCGAACGCGGTGCCGTTGTCGAGCACGACGTCGACGTGCTTGCGGCTGACGCCGGTGTCGGGGAGCCGGATGTCGGCGTCGGTGCCGCGGCCGATGACGTTGCGGCCGGTGGTCAGCTCGTGCCGGGTGCCTGGCCCGTCGACGACGAGCACGTGCGTGACGCCTGGGCGGGAGCCGGCCCGGCCGACCATCGACGGGTGCTGCTTGCCGGTGTCGGTGGCCACCCGGCCGCGCAGCGGCGGCAGCGGCGGGACGGCGCCCGAGCCGGTCATCGGCGGCGCCGGGGGCACCGCGGCGGCGTCGGCCCGGGAGGCCGGCCGCGCGGGGTCGGCGACGTGCGAGCTCACCTCGAACACGCCGGTCGGCAGGTCCTCGTCGCGCTCGAGGCGGACCTGGACCTCGCTGAAGACCTGCCAGCCCTCGGCCTCGATGTGCTCGGCGACCATGTCGGCGAGCTCGGCGGCCAGCTGGCCGGACCACTCGGCGAGGTTCTCGTAGTCGGTCGAGCCCAGCTTGACGTCGTAGACGTTGGGCGCGAGCACCCGTCCCTCGCCGAGCACCGAGCGCTGCTCGTCGGCCTCCCGCTGCAGCGCCTTGGCGATCTCGGCAGGATGGACCTTGCCCTTGAAGATGCGGGCGAAGGCGAAGCCGACCATGCCCTCGAGCCGTCGCTCGAAGCGCTGCAGCACGCCCACAGTCGCTCCTCCACGCTCGCCCGGACAGGTGACCTCCCCGGTGATCGTAGCCGGGCGACGGGGTCACGACCGGCCAGCGACGCATGACGCCCCGAGCCGGGTGGCGTGAGCTGCGCCGTCCCCGGGCCGGACGGGCGGCGCGGTACCGGGGACGGCGACCTCCCCTCCGCGGGGCCGCGCCCGGTGGCTGCTAGTCTCTCTCCTCGCCGGGGCAAGTGGCGGAATGGCAGACGCGCACGGTTCAGGTCCGTGTGTCCGAGAGGACGTGGGGGTTCAACTCCCCCCTTGCCCACACCGAACACCGACGAGACGGCCCCCGGGACCTCCCGGGGGCCGTCTCGTGTTCCCGGAGCCCTCCCGCCGGCAGCACCACGGTGCGCCCGTGACCGCACCCGGCGACCCGCCGACCGGCGACCCGGTGCCCACCCGGGACGGGCCTGTCCGGCGGCCGCTGTGGTCGGTGTGGCTGGCCGGTGCCGCCGTCGGGCTGCCGGGTGGTCTGGTCGGGCTCGGCGGCGCGGGGTTCCGGCTGCCGCTGCTCATCGGGTTCCTCGGTCTCGCCGCACTGCAGGCCGTGGTCGTCAACGAGGCGATGAGCCTGGTCGTCGTCCTCGTCGCGCTGCCGTCGCGGCTGTTCGCCGTGCCGCCCGACGCGCTGGCCGCGCACTGGTCCGTGGCCGCGGCACTCCTGCTGGGCAGCCTCCCCGGTGCCTGGGCCGGCGCCTCCTGGGCGACGCGGCTGCGGGTGGCCACCCTGCACCGGGTCCTCGGGGTGCTGCTCGTCGGCATCGCCGTCGTCTTCGCCGTCCACCACCTCGACGTGGTGCCGCCGCTGTCCCTGCCGGCCGGCCGCCCCGCAGGGCACGGCCGGCGTCGTCGCGGGGTTCGGCATCGGCGTGGTCGCGGCGGTGCTGGGCGTGGCCGGCGGGGAGCTGCGCATCCCGACGATCACGGTGCTGCACGCGGTGGACGTGCGCCTCGCCGGCAGCCTGTCGCTGGTGGTGTCCCTGCCGACGATGCTGGTGGCCTTCGCGCGCTACAGCCGCGACCAGGCCTTCGTCGTCCTCCGCCGGCACGCCCGTCCCGTGGTCGCGATGGCCGCCGGGTCGGTGGTCGGCTCGGTCGCCGGCGGGTTGCTGGCGGGGGTCGTGCCGGAAGCGGTCCTGGTGCCCGTGGTGGTCGCGCTCCCGCTCCTCTCCGCGGTCGAGACCTGGGGGCACCGCTAGCGGACGGCGGTGGGGCGTGCACCGTGCGCCGTGCCACGCGCGGCGACGCCTGGCGCGTCGTCCGGGGCGTCCTCCCGGGCCTTGCCGACCGCGGCCGGCGCCGAGCACGGTGACCGCCGCACGGGGGCAGGCCACGGAGGCGCGCCATGACCCCGTCGACCCCGACCCCGACCCCGCCGACCCCCGTCACCGACGTCGTCGTCGTGGGCGGCAGCATCGCCGGCTGCACGGTCGCGACCCTCCTGGGCCGCGCCGGGCTGCGCGTGCTCGTCCTCGAGTCGCACCGCGACATGGACACCTACAAGCGGCTCTGCACGCACTTCATCCAGTCGTCGGCGACGCCGACCATCCACCGCCTGGGCCTCGACGAGCCGCTGGCAGCCGCCGGGGCGGTGCCCAACGACATCGACCTCCACATCGAGGAGGGCTGGATCCGGCACACGAGCCCGCGCCCGGGCCTGCCGCCGCACGGGTACAGCGTGCGGCGCTCGGTGCTCGACCCGCTGCTCCGCCGGCGGACCGCCGCCACCCCCGGTGTCGAGGTGGCGATGGGCGCCCGGGTGCGCGACCTGCTCAGGGAGGACGGGCGGGTCGCCGGCGTCCGCGCCGACGTCGACGGCGAGCCGGTGGAGGTCCGTGCCCGGCTGGTCGTCGGGGCGGACGGCCGGGACTCCCGGACGGCGTCGCTGGCCGGCCTGCCCGGCCGGCAGCAGCCCAACGCCCGGTTCGCCTACTTCGCCCCCTACCGCGGCGTCGGCCTGGCCGAGCCCGGCGTCTCCCGGATGTGGCTGCGCCCGTCGGGGGAGGCCTCGTACGTCTTCCCCAACGACGACGGCGTGACGGTGCTCGCGACCTTCCAGCCCAAGGAGCGCCTGGCGGGGTTCAGAGCACGACCGTTGGAGGACTCGCTGCGCTCGGTGTTCTCCGGGTTGCCCGGGGTGCCCGAGCTGGCCGGCGCCGAGCGGGTGGGCGACGTCATCGGCACGGTCGACTACCCCAACGTCACGCGGCGGCGGGTCACCGGGCCGGGCGTGGCCCTGGTGGGCGACGCGGCGCTCGTCGGCGACCCGCTGTGGGGCGTCGGCTGCGGCTGGGCCTTCCAGACGGGGGAGTGGCTGGCCGACGCCGTGGCGCCCGAGCTGCTCGACGGCCAGGTGCCGGTGCGCGGCCTGGCCGCCTACGACCGGGAGCACCGCCGCCGGCTGCTCCCGCACCAGCGCATCCTGGTCGACCTGTCGTCGGGGCGACCGCTCAACCGGTTCGAACGGCTGGTGTTCGGCGGCGCGGTGCACGACGAACGGGTGGCCCGCACCGTCGGGGCCTTCGGGACCCGCAACGCGCCCCCGACGGTCCTGTTCTCCCCGGTCCTGCTGGCCCGGGCGGCCCGCGCCCGGCGGGGCGCGCGCCGCCCGGTGCCGGCCGGCGTGCGGGCGAGC
>NZ_JBFNXQ010000015.1:0-62769 GCF_041018925.1 Geodermatophilus maliterrae | reverse complement strand
GCGAGGCGCTGCAGCGGTGCACCGCCGAGCGCACCACCCGTGCCGACGCGCTGGCCGAGCTGACCGCCCGGCTCGACGCCGTGCGCGGCGAGGACGCCGACCTGCGCGCCCGCACCACCCGGCTGACCCGGGAGGCCGAGCGGTGCGAGGCCGCCGTCGCCGCCGCCGACGAGGAGCGCCGGACCCGGACCGCCGCCGACGACGCCCGCGCGGAGGCCGGGGAGCGGTCCGCGGCCGCCGGGTTCGACGACGTCCTCGCCGCGGCCGGTGCGCTGCTGGCCGGCGGTGAGCTGGCTCCGCTCGACCGGCGGCTGCGCGAGCACGACGAGGCCCGCTCGGTGCTGGCCGCCACCCTGGCCGACCCCGACCTCGCCGACCTGGGCGACCGGCCCGACGTCGCGGCGCTGCAGGCGCGCTGCGCCGAGCTCACCGCCCGCCGCGAGGAGGCGGTGACCGCCCTCGACCAGGCCCGCCGCTGCGCCGGCGCGCTCGACGCGCTGGCCGGGGACGTCGTCGCGGCCGAGGTCGAGCTCGCCGAGCGCCGCGCCCGCACGGACCGGGTGACGGGGCTCGCCGACCTCGTGGGCGGCCGCGGCGCCAACACGCTGCGGATGCGGCTGCAGTCGTTCGTCCTCGCCGCCCGGCTCGAGCAGGTGGCCGAGGTGGCCAGCCGGCGGCTGCAGGAGATGTCGCGCGGGCGCTACACGTTCCTGCACAGCGACGCGATGGGCCGGCACGGGGCGCGCGGCGGGCTCGGGCTCGACGTCCTCGACGAGTACACCGGCACCCGCCGGCCCACCAAGACCCTCTCCGGCGGGGAGAGCTTCATGGCCTCGCTGGCGCTGGCCCTCGGCCTCGCCGACGTCGTCACCGCCGAGGCCGGCGGCGTGCAGATGGACACCCTGTTCGTCGACGAGGGCTTCGGCACGCTCGACGCCCAGGCGCTCGACGCGGTGATGACCGTGCTGGACGAGCTGCGCCGCGGCGGGCGGACGGTGGGCGTCATCAGCCACCTCGAGGAGCTGCGCACGCGCATCCCGACCCGGCTCGAGGTCGTCGCCGGGCGCTCCGGCTCGCGCCTGGCGAGCTGACCGGCGCGGAGCGCCGGGCCGCTCAGGCGCCCGAGGTGGCCGGCTCGCCGCCGGACAGCCGGCCCACCCCGCGCGCCGGCCGGCCCCCGGCCGGGGCCACGGACGGGGGCTCCTGGACCGCCCGGAACACCCACCGGCGGTAGGCGAACCACCGGATCACCGTGCCCAGCCCGATGGAGGCGACGTTGGCCGCCTGCAGGACCAGGGCGGCCTGCTGGCCGAGCCCGTGGCGCACCAGCGCCACCACCGCCAGGCTCAGCAGCAGGGTCGCGCCGTTGACCGCGATGAAGACCAGGTACTCGCGGCGGTAGCCCGAGCGCTCCCGGTGCGCGAAGGACCAGAACCGGTGACCCACGTAGGCCGCGGTCATGGCCACCACCGAGGACACGAGCTTGGCCGTCACCGCCTCCGCGCCCCAGGCGTACAGGAGCTGGAACACGCCGAGGTCGAGGACGAAGCTCGCCGCTCCCACCACGCCGAACGCCGACAGCTCCTTGAGCAGCAGCCGCCAGGTGGTCCCCGCGCGATGGCGTACGGCCGGGAGGAGGGGCACGCCCGACGACTGTACGGACCGGCAGCGGGCCCCTGGCGGCGGCGCGACGACGGCCGCGGCGGAGCCGCTCGATACGGTGGTCCCACCATGCCTGCCCCGACCGACCCGAGGACCGGCCTGCCCGTCGTCGCCATGGTGGGAGGCGGGCAGCTCGCCCGGATGACCCACCAGGCCGCGATCGCGCTCGGCCAGTCGCTGCGGGTGCTGGCCACCGACCCCGGCGAGTCCGCCGCCCTGGTCGCCGCCGACGTCCGCCTCGGCGACCACCGCGACCTCGACGCCCTGCGCGCCCTGGCCGAGGGCGCCACCGTCGTCACCTTCGACCACGAGCACGTGCCCACCGAGCACCTGCAGGCGCTGGTCGCCGACGGCGTCCGCGTCGCCCCGGGCCCGGACGCGCTCGTGCACGCCCAGGACAAGCTCGTGCTGCGCCGCGCCATGGCCGCGGCCGGCGAGCCCCAGCCGCAGTGGGCCGAGGTGCAGACCCTGCAGGGCATCACCGACCTCGCCGACGCCGTCGGCTGGCCGGTGGTCGTCAAGACCCCGCGCGGCGGCTACGACGGCAGGGGCGTGTTCGTCGTCGACGCCGCCGAGGAGGCCGCGGACCTGCTCACCGCGCACGGGACGCTGCTGGTCGAGCAGCGGGTGGCGCTGGTGCGCGAGCTGGCCGTGCTGGTGGCCCGCTCGCCCTTCGGCCAGGTCGCCGTCTGGCCGGTGGTGGAGACCGTGCAGCGCGACGGCATCAACACCGAGGTCCTCGCCCCGGCGCCCGGCCTCGACGAGGAGACGGCGCTGGCCGCGCAGGAGCTCGCCGTGCGGATCGCCGACCGGGTGGGCGTCGTCGGGGTCATGGCCGTCGAGCTGTTCCAGACCGCCGACGGCGTGCTGGTCAACGAGCTGGCCATGCGCCCGCACAACTCGGGGCACTGGACGATCGAGGGCGCTCGGACCAGCCAGTTCGAGCAGCACCTGCGCGCCGTCCTCGACTACCCGCTGGGGTCCACGGAGATGGCCGCGCCGGTCGTGGTCATGGCCAACGTGCTCGGCGGCGCCGCCTCGGCGGCCGGCTGGGACGGTCCCGGCCTCGACGAGCGGGTGCACCACCTCATGGCGCACTGGCCCGACGTCAAGCTGCACTGGTACGGCAAGGGCCAGCGGCCCGGCCGCAAGCTGGGGCACGTCACCGCGCTGGGCGAGGACCTCGCCGAGGTGCGCGCCCGCGCGGTCGCCGCCGCCCGCTACCTCGCCGACGGCGAGGTCGACCCGGCGTTCGCCTTCGCGCAGGAGCACTGAGGGGCTCCGCACCGACCTGCCCGGGGGAGCGACGCGGGCCGGCCGGCGGGGGGTGCCCCGGCGACCTCCTCAGGCCAGGGCCACCTCCTCAGGCCAGGGCCACCTCCTCAGGCCAGGGCCTTGACGACCACGCGGAGGCCGGGGTGGTCACCGCCGAGGGCGGCGCTCGTCCGGGCGTCGGCCGGGCGGTAGCCCGCCCGGCCGAACAGCGCGAGCGAGGCCGCGTTGCCCTCGCGCACCCGGGCGACGAGTCGGTCGCCCCCGCCGCCGTGGGCGAGCAGGTGTTCCTCGCCGCAGGACAGGACGGTGCCGGAGAGCCCCCGCCCCCGGCTCTCCGGGGCGAGCGTCAGTGAGACCTCCCAGGCGCCGGCGCCGAGCCGGTCGAAGCGCACGGTCCCCACCCGCTGCGCCCCCGAGCCGACGAGCAGCAGGTGACGGCCGGGGTCGGCCAGGACGCCGGAGAACCACGCCGCGTGGGCGGACGGGCTCACCGGGTCGGTGGTGATCGACTGGGCGCGGGTCTGCGCGTCGTTGCGCCACGCGAGCAGGAGGTCGCTGTCCCCGGGAGCGGCGCGCGCCACCCACCACCCGCGGTCGCCGTCGGCCGTCCGGCCGGTCCACACCGCGTCCCACGCCGCGACCAGCCGCGCCGCACCCGCACCGTCGACCCGCGCGGCAGCGGCGGCGGCGAGCCCGGCCAGGCGGCCGGCGTCGGCGAGCACCTCCCGCAGGTCCGCGGCGAGCCGGTCGCGGTCGCGGAGCAGGCCGGCGGCGGTCCCCAGGGGCAGCGCCGCGCCGGAGGCCACCAGGTCCCGGTAGGTCTCCGCCTGGTTGTCCACCGCCTGCACGACGGCCATCGGCACGCCCATGACGGCCAGCTCGGACGTCGTGGTGCCGGCGGCGGTCACCACCAGCGCCGAACGGGCGGCCTGGTCGAGCAGGTCGGGCCCGGGGGGCCGGGAGACGGCGCCGGGGTGGCGCGCACGGCCGCCTACGGCGGCGGCCGGGTCCACGACGACGACCTCGTACGGCAGGCCGTCCGCGGACCCGCCGACCGCGGCGGTGGCCACGGCGGCGAGCGCCGGCAGGATCCCGGCGGCGTCCGTCCCGCCCGCGACGACGAGCACCTGGCCAGTGGGTCCGCGGGTCCCCAGCCGGGCGCGCACGCCTGCCCGCACCAGTGCCTGGCGGGGGCCGGTGAGGCGCACGCGGGCGTCGACCACCGAGGCGGTGACGTGGCCGGTCGGGGAGGCGTCCAGCACCACGTCCGCGTCGCGCCGCCCCCACCGCCCGTCCTGGACCGAGCTGAGCAGGTACCCGGCCTCGCCGGGGCCGCCGCGCGGGAGCGGCGGGGTGACGGCGGTGTAGTGGTCGACGTGCAGGACCCGGGCCCCGGTCCGGCGGGCGGTCTCCTCGAGCGGCTCCGCGCCGTCCGCCAGGACGGGCAGGCCCGCCCCGGTCACGAGGGCCCGCGCCAGCGGGACGTCCACCGAGCCCACCAGCCCCACGTCCCACCCGGCCGCCCGCGCCGCCTCCGCCACGGCGAGGCAGCGCACCAGGTGGCCGACGCCTCCCGTGGCCGCCGCGTCGCACCGGAGCAGCGCCAGCCGCGGCACCTCAGCCCTCCGTGAGGGTCTTCTGGACGACGGCGGCGTTCAGCGCCACGAGGTCGGGCCGCCGGCGCAGGACCGCGACCAGCTCCCGCCACGACGGGGCGCGGTCGCCGGTCACCTCGACGAGGGCCTCGATCAGCGCGGCGTCCTCCGGGGTGTCGAGGGTGATCCGCAGGTCGTCCGCGGCCGGGGCCACGACCAGCCCCGTGAGCCGGAAGCGGTCGGGGTGGCTCCACACGTACGAGGTGACGTGCGTGCGGTCGTGGTCGCGGGCCTCCTCGCCGGCCCGGCGCAGCGCCGCGGCCGTGACCAGCTCGACGTCGAGCCCCCGGGGGAGCGTGCGGACCAGCGTCGTCGCCACGTAGTCCGCGGCGTCCGGAGCCGCCCGCCAGGCGGCGACCACCGCGCCGAGGAGCTCGGGGTCCAGGAGGGGGCAGTCCGCGGTCAGCCGCACGACCGCGTCGGCCGGGGAGGTGTCCAGGGCGCGCAGGTAGCGCTCGAGCACGTCGTCGACCGGTCCGCGGACGACGGCGGCCCCCGCGTCGCGGGCGAGCTCCGCGACGGCGTCGTCCTCGGGCAGCGTCGTGGTCGCCACGACGACCTCGTCGATGCCGGGACACGTGGCGGCGGCACGCAGGACCCAGCCCAGCACGGGCCGGCCGGCCAGCGGGCGCAGGACCTTGCCGGGCAGGCGGGTGGAGCCCGTGCGGGCCTGGACGACGGCGGCGACACGCACGACACCATCCTGCCCGAACCCGCCCGGTCGACTCCGGCCGGTCACCCGACGCGTACCCTCCGGATCGATGAGCGAGAGCGACGTCCTCCCACAGGACGCCCCCAGCAACCCCCTCGACGGCACGTCCGTCCTCGTCACGGGCGGCACCGGTTCCTTCGGCAAGGCCTTCGTCCAGCGGGCGCTGGACCTCGGCGCCCAGCGCATCGTGGTGTTCAGCCGGGACGAGCTCAAGCAGTCGGACGTGCGGGCCCTCTTCCACGACGACCCGCGGTTGCGGTGGTTCATCGGGGACATCCGCGACCGCGAGCGGCTGCGCCGGGCGATGCACGGCGTCGACGTGGTCGTGCACGCGGCCGCGCTCAAGCAGGTCGACACCGCTGAGTACAACCCCGTCGAGTACGTCCGCACCAACGTCAACGGCTCCGAGAACGTCATGGAGGCGGCCATCGACGCGGGCGTGCGCCGGGTCGTCGCGCTGTCGACGGACAAGGCGTCCAGCCCGATCAACCTCTACGGCGCCACCAAGCTGTGCGCCGACCGGCTGTTCATCTCGGCCAACCACTACGCCGCGCACCACGAGACGCGCTTCAGCGTCGTCCGGTACGGCAACGTGATGGGCAGCCGGGGCAGCGTCATCCCGCTGTTCCGCCGTCTCGCCGCGGAGGGCCGGCCGCTCCCGGTCACCGACCGGCGCATGACCCGGTTCTGGATCACCCTGCCGCAGGCGGTGGAGTTCGTCGTCGACTCGCTGCGGCTCATGCGCGGCGGGGAGCTGTACGTGCCGCGGATCCCCAGCACCCGGCTGGTCGACCTGGTCGAGGCCATCGCCTCGGGCGCCGAGACCGTGGAGGTCGGCATCCGCCCCGGGGAGAAGCTGCACGAGGAGATGATCGCGGCCGACGACTCGCGCCGGACGATCCGCACGGGGGACCGGTACGTCATCACGCCGTACCTCGCCGGCTGGGGCTACGAGCCGCCGGTGGGCGAGCAGATGCCCGACGGGTTCGCCTACCGCTCGGACACCAACGACCTGCTGCTCTCCGTCGAGGAGCTGAAGACGGTCCTCGACGAGCTCGACTGAGCCCGTGCTGCCCTACGCCCGCCAGTCGGTCGACGAGTCCGACGTCGCCGCCGTCGCCGCTGCGGTCACCGCCCCGTACCTGACCACCGGGCCGGCGGTGACGGCGTTCGAGGCCGACGTGGCGGCGGCCTGCGGAGGTGTGCCGGCGGTCGCGGTGACCTCCGGGACCGCGGCGCTGCACACCGCCTACGCGGCCGCGGGCGTGGGACCGGGCTCGGAGGTCGTCGTCCCGCCGCTGACGTTCGTGGCCACCGCGGCCACCGCGGCCCTGCTCGGTGCGCGGGTGGTCTTCGCCGACGTCGACGAGGCGACCGGCTGCCTCGACCCCGCCGCTGCGGCGAGCGCCGTGACACCCCGGACCGCCGTGGTGACGTCGGTCGACTACGCCGGCCTGCCCGGCGACGTGGAGGCGCTGCGGCGCGTCGCCGACGACGCCGGGGCGCTGCTGCTCGAGGACGCCGCCCACTCGGTTGGCACCACCTGGCGCGGCCGCCCCGTGGGAGGGCTCGCCGACCTGACCACGCTGAGCTTCTTCGCCACCAAGAACCTCACGACCGCCGAGGGCGGCGCCGTCCTCAGCCCGTCGCCGCAGCTGCTGGCCCGGGCCGCCGCGTTCCGCAACCACGGGCTGGTCCGGGACCCGGCCGAGCAGCGCTGGCCCGACGAGGGGCCGTGGCACCAGGAGGTGCACGCCTTCGGCCTGAACTACCGGCTGCCCGACGTCCTGTGCGCCCTGGGGTCGAGCCAGCTGCGCCGGCTGCCGGCCTTCGTCGCCCGGCGGGCCGAGCTCTCCGCCCGCTACGACGCCGCGCTGGCCGACGTCCCCGAGGTCCGGACCCCCCACCGCCCGGCCGACGCCGACGTGGCCTGGCACCTCTACGCGGCCCGTGTGCCCGAGCAGGACCGGCGGCGGCTCTTCGAGCACCTGCGGGCCCACGGCATCGGTGTCCAGGTCAACTACGTCCCGGCGCACTGGCACCCGGTCTTCGCCGACCTCGGCCACCGGCGCGGCGAGTGCCCGGTCGCCGAGCAGTGGTACCGGGAGGAGATCTCCCTGCCGCTCTACGTCGGCCTGACCGACGACGAGGTCGACCGCGTCTGCGACCTCGTGCGGGGGTTCTTCGGGGCCTAGGGAGCCGTGTCGGCCCGGTCGGCCCGGTCGGGCCGGTCCGTGCCGGGAGCGCCCAGCACGTCCCACGCCAGCGGCTGTCCGCGCCCGACCGGGCGCGCGAACGGCCGGCCCACGACGTCGTCCCAGTGCGCGGGGGCCAGTCCGCCGCCGGGACGCAGCGCGCGCACGTTGTGGGGGCCGACGACGTCCCCCGGGCGCACGTCCTCGACCACCCACAGCGAGCGCCGCAGCCGGGCGGTGTCCTCCTCGCCCGGCCGCACGCCGAAGCGGGGGCCGGAGGCGGTGGCCGCCCGCGCCGCCGTGCACTCGCGGACCAGGGCCGACAGCTCCTCGGGCAGCAGCGAGAAGGCGGCGTCCACGCCGCCGCTGCGGTCCAGGGTCACGTGCTTCTCGACGGCGACCGCGCCGAGCGCGACCGCGGCGACGGGTACGCCGATGCCGGGCGTGTGGTCGGAGATCCCCACGGGGACGCCGAAGGCCTGGCGGAGCACGGCGATGTTGGCCAGGTGGCTGCCGGCCGGGTCCGCGGGATAGGCGGCGGTGCAGCTGAGCAGCACCAGCTCGCCGGAGCCCGCCCCCCGCGCCGCCGACAGCGCCGCCTCCACCTCGGCCAGCGTGGCCATCCCCGTGGACAGCACCAGGGGCTTGCCGGTCGACGCGGCCGCACGGATCAGCGGCAGGTCCACCAGCTCGGCCGAGGCGATCTTGTAGATGCCGCAGTCCAGCGACTCGAGCAGCTCGAGCGCAGTCCCGTCGAAGGGGCTGGAGAACGGCACCAGGCCGCGGCCGCGGGCGTGCGCGAAGAGCTGCTCGTGCCACTCGTAGGGCGTGCCGGCCTGGCGGTAGAGGTCGAACAGCCCCCGCCCGCCCCACAGCTCGTGGCCCTCGCGGATGCGGAAGGGCGGGGCGTCGGAGTCGAGGGTCATCGACTCGGCGCGGTACGTCTGGAACTTGACCGACTGCGCGCCGGTGGCGGCGATGGCGTCGATGGTCGCCAGCGCGCGGTCGAGGCTGCCGTCGTGGTTCCCGGACAGCTCGGCGACGACCCAGGGGGTGGTGCCGTCGAGCAGCGCGGCGAGGTCGCTCACGAGGAGGCCCGGGCGGCCGCCTGGTCCTCCAGCCGCCGCAGCCGCTCCTCGTAGGCCGACACCAGGGACAGCCGGGCCCGCACCCGGGCGTGCTCCTCGCGGACGACGTCGACCAGCAGGCGGCTCTCCGGCAGGTCCTCGAGGGCGCCGGTCAGCACCACCGGACGGGCCTTCTGCTCCAGGCGGGCCTCGAACGAGGCCGCCTGCGGAGCCAGCCGGGCCAGCTCGTTGGCCGACCACGAGGACTCGCGGGCGACGTCGTCGACCCGGCGCTCCAGCTCGCCCAGCCGCTTGTCGAGGTGCTCCCCGGAGTCGGCCAGCCGACGGACGGTGTCCTCGAGCGCCTCGAGCTGCCCCCGCAGGCCGGCGAGCGTCCCGGCGGTCTGCTCCTCGATCCGCCAGGCCATGGAACGGCTGATGCGGTGGGTGAGCCTCGTGCGCATGGCCCTCATGGTCGGTCTCCCTCCGGTCCTGCGGAGCCCCCGGCGGTCGCCGCGGGGCAGGTCGTGCGCGGCCGTCTACGGCCAGATGGTGACCGAGCCCGCGGCTGCCCAGCGGCGCATCAGCCGGGACTCCAGGGCGATGCGGTGCTCGGGGCCGACGATGCAGTCGTCGCCCGAGGCGTGCGCCCAGCGGGTCTGGTGCGGGTCGTCGACGAAGGAGTACCCGGCGAGGTGGACGTGGGCGTCGGGGAACGTCGTGCGGGCCCACCAGGCCGCCATGGTGCCGGTCGTCGACCACAGCCCCTCCGCGCGGGAGTCCAGGCCCAGGTCCTCGGAGAGCGGGATGGTGAGGTCGTCGTTGTCGACGTGCAGGTGCCCCAGGTCGGCCGGCCACCACGAGGGCACCTGCTCCGGCTCCCAGTGCAGGCGCCCGGGCTCGACCATGAGGTGCAGCCGGTCCTGGTAGCCGGCGAAGAACCAGGGGGTGGCACGCAGCGCGCGGTTGAAGAAGACGACGTGCGCCCGCCGGCCGTAGGTGGCCTCGTCCACGGCGTCGTCCAGCCGGAAGCCGTTGACCCGGACGACGAGGTCGGCACCGTCGATGGCCGCCACCCGCTCCGCGTCCGGCGTCATCGGCTTGTTGCCGACCACGGCGACGGTGCGGACGCGCGGGTCGGCGGCGTAGGTCCGGGCCAGGTCACGGAGGTCGGCCCTCCACCGTTCGGCGACGACGCTGCTCACGCCTCGCAGCGTATCGACCACGGAGAGGCATGGCGGCTCTCCGGCGCAGGTCGGTGGCGCACCCGCGTCACCCGTCACACCAGCCCCGCGGGACCCGGCCGTGGCCGCTCCCGGCCGCCGGTCCGGGTACGGGCCGTGACGCCCGGACCGGCCGGGAGGGGCCCGCCGCGCCGCTGCTCGATACGGTGGGCCCGCCGTGCCCGCCGCGGTCCAGCCGGGCCCGGCCCGTGCGTCGCCGCGGTGGGTGGCCGGCCCGGACGACCACCCTGGGGAGGAGCCCGCGTGGACCCGCTCGTCGGCATCGTGATGGGCAGCGACTCGGACTGGCCGACGATGGAACCGGCCGCCGCGGCGCTCGAGGAGTTCGGCGTCCCGTACGAGGTGCGCGTCCTCTCGGCGCACCGCACCCCGCACCGGATGCTCGACTACGCGACGACGGCGGCCGGGCGCGGCCTGCGGGTGGTCGTCGCCGGCGCCGGGGGAGCGGCCCACCTGCCGGGCATGCTCGCCGCCGCCACGCCGCTGCCGGTCATCGGCGTCCCGCGCCCGCTCGACCGGCTCGACGGCCTCGACAGCCTGCTGTCGATCGTGCAGATGCCCGCGGGCGTGCCGGTGGCGACGGTGTCGATCGGCGGCGGGCGCAACGCCGGCCTGCTCGCCGTCCGCGTGCTGGCCGCCTCCGACGAGCGGCTGCGGGGCGCCGTCGAGCGGTTCCAGGCCGACCTCGCCGACTCCGTCGTCGCCCGCGACGCCGCCCTCCGCGAGTCGCTCACGGGTGGCCCTCCTGCAGGGACCCGCCGCGAGCAGGCGAGTGGTGGGGGGCAGGTGGGTCCTCCTTCTAGCATCTACCCGTGAGTAACAGCGGCCTGTACCAGCTGACCGAGGAGCACGACGCGATCCGGGCCGCGGTCCGGGACATCGCCGAGCGGGAGATCGCCCCGTACGCCGCCGAGGTCGACGCCGACTCGCGGTACCCGATCGAGGCGCAGAAGGCGCTGACGGCGGCCGGCTTCCACGCCACCCACATCCCGGAGGCCTACGGGGGCGAGGGCGCCGACGCGGTCGCGACCTGCATCGTCATCGAGGAGGTCGCCCGGGTCGACGCCAGCGCCTCGCTGATCCCGGCGGTCAACAAGCTCGGGTCGATGCCGGTCGTCCTGTCGGCGTCGGAGGAGCTCAAGCAGCAGGTCCTCCCGACGATCGCGTCGGGCCGGGCGATGATCAGCTACGGCCTGTCCGAGCGGGAGGCGGGCTCGGACGCCGCGGCGATGAGGACGCGGGCCCGCCGCGACGGCGACACCTGGGTGCTCAACGGCAGCAAGGCCTGGATCACCAACTCAGGGATCTCCGAGTGGTACACGGTCATGGCCGTCACCGACCCGGAGAAGCGGGCCAACGGCATCTCCGCGTTCGTCGTCCACCGCGACGACCCGGGCTTCGCCGTGGGCCCCAAGGAGCGGAAGATGGGCATCAAGGGCTCGCCCACCTGCGAGCTCCACCTCACCGACTGCACCATCCCGGCCGACCGCGTCATCGGCGAGCCCGGCACCGGCTTCAAGACCGCGCTGCGGACGCTGGACTACACCCGCCCGACCATCGGCGCGCAGGCCGTCGGCATCGCCCAGGGCGCGCTCGACGCCGCGGTGGCCTACACCCGCGAGCGCAGGCAGTTCGGCAGGGCGGTCAGCGACTTCCAGGGCGTGCAGTTCATGCTCGCCGACATGGCCATGCAGATCGAGGCCGCCCGGCACCTGGTCTACGTGGCCGCCGCCCGCGGCGAGTCCGGCCACTCCGGCGGAAAGGTGGACCCCGACCTGGGCCGGCTGTGCGCCGCGGCGAAGGCCTTCGCCTCCGACGTCGCCATGAAGGTCACCACCGACGCCGTCCAGCTCTTCGGCGGCGCCGGCTACACGCAGGACTTCCCGGTCGAGCGCATGATGCGCGACGCCAAGATCACGCAGATCTACGAGGGCACCAACCAGATCCAGCGCCTGGTGATCGCGCGGAGTCTCCTGAAGTAGGACGTCGACCTGCGTTCGTGCAGGTCGCGACCGTGGTGGGTCGCCCCGGGGACCGGGTGTCGCCTCGCCGCGACGCCGTCCCACGGAGTGGTCCCGGCACCTGGCGGAACCGGCTCGCGCGGGCCGTCGGCGGTGTCGTGGGGAGCAGGACGGGCCGGGCGCCCGCCGCCGTCAGCGGCCGACGGTCCGGCCGCCGTGGACGACCGGGGCGTGGCCGACGACGATGCCCGGGCAGGTGGCGTCGATCCGGATGCCGGCGGCGGCGTGCTCCAGCGCGGCGGACCCGGTCAGGCCGATCACGCCCCACTTCTCGGCGGCGTAGCCGGCCTGCTCGGCGATGCGGATGACGCCCTCGCCGGCGCGGGCGGCGGTGACGCAACAGCCCAGGACCGCGACGGCCATCACGCCGGCAGCCCCTGCCGAGGCGGCGAGCGCGGGCAGCCACCCGCGGTGGCGGAGGCGTCGACGGGCGGCCGACCGGCGGGCCTGCCGGGCGGCGCGGGCGCGCCGGCGCAGGAGCAGCCAGGTGACCGCGACGACGACCGGCACGCCGGCCAGGGCGACCACGCCGTTCAGCAGCGGAGCGGCGGCGCCCGCCGCAGCCCCCAGCGCCACCAGACCCACGACCACAGCAGCGCCGCGGGGACCGTGCCGCGCAGCACGGTCGACAGCGGCACCCCGGATCGGGCGGCGATGCGCGGTGCGAGCGTCCGCGCCCCGGTGACGAGCTGCGACATCCCCGCGATGCGCACCGGCTGCCGTGCGACGGCCCCCGCCCACGGGGACGCCGACCGGTCGACCACACGTCGCACCCGCACGGGCAGCAACCGTCCGAGCCACCCGCCGGTCGGCAGCAGCGCGCCGGAGCCGGCCCGCGCGGCGCGGCGGTGACCGAGCGCGGCGCCTGCCACCGTGGCGGCGGCCACGGTCAGGGCGGCCACCGGCAGCGGGACCAGCCCGGCGCCGGCGAGGACGCCGAAGCCGATCACCAGCGACGAGCCGGGCAGCACCAGGCCGATGAGCAGACCGGACTCCGCCACGAGCACCAGGGCGACCGCCAACGGCACGGCGCACACGGGCAGGGCGCTGAGCCAGTCCATCAGCCCGTGCGCGGCGGGGTGCCGGCCGGTGCTCCAGCTGGACGGGGATGGTGTGCGTTCACGCGTCGAGGTCGTCGGCGAAGCGGCGGAACGCGCCCCGTTCGGTGTGCATCGCCCAGAGCGTGTCGGCGAGCACGGAAGGGTCGTTGCGTGGATGGCCCGGTGTGATCGCGCCCGGGATGATCAGCTGCCCGACGTGGACGTCCTCGACGGCCAGCACCTCGTGCAGCATCTGGGCGTACGCGGACTCACCGGCGAAGGCGATCGACGTGCCGGCCACCTGCGGGTCGGGTCGGGCGGCGCTGCCGCCGTTGACGAACAGCACGGTGCCGCGGCCCAGCGCCCGCAGGCCGGGCAGCAGCTGGTCGACGGCGGCGACGGGGCCGTGGACGGAGGACTCCAGCGCGCCGGCCAGGTCGGCGGCGAGTGCGTCCACACGCTCCTGACTGCGGGAGAGCAGGGCGACGTCGAAGCCCTGCCGGCCGAAGCGGCGGGCGGATGCAGCGCCGAGGCCGCGCCCGGCGCCCACGATGGCGATGGTGGTCACGGTCTGCCTCCTGACGGGGAGCGGCGCTGGAGCAGCGCGATGGCGATCGTGGGGATGAGGGTCAGCGCGGCGAGGATCGTCCCCACCACGGCGGGGCCGGTCGCCCCGAGTCCGGAGTCGAGGGCGCGGCCGGCGACCCCGGAGCCGACCGCGGTGCCGAGGTTGTACGCCGAGACGGACATCGCCACTCCCAGGGTGGGTGCCACGCCGGCGAAGCGGACGGCCAGTGCCGACAGCACCGGGTTGGCGCTCAGCCCGATCAGCCCGAGCAGGACCACCAGCAGCACCGTGGGCACGGGGTGGGCGGACAGCACGCAGATCGCCAGCAGCACGGCGGTGGTCGACGCCGCGACCGCGATGGTCGTCGCGTGCGGGCGGACGTCGCCGAGGCGACCACCGACGATCGTGCCGATGAGCGAGCCGACGCCGAACCCGACGAGCACCAGCGGCACCCATCCGGGAGCGATACCGGCCCGGTCGGTCAGCAGCGGGGAGACGTAGGAGTAGGCCGACAGCACGCCGCCGGTGGTGGCCGCGCAGGCCGCCAGCACCAACCACAGCCGGCCGGACCGCATCGCACCGAGCTCCGACCGCAGGGAGACCGACTGCTGGTCGTCCCCCGCTCGCGGGACGTGCCGGGCGATGAGCGGCACGGCGGCCAGCGCCAGGGCGGCCAGGGCCCAGAACGGCCCCCGCCAGCCCGACAGCTGGCCGGCGAACGCGCCGAGCGGCACGCCGACGACGTTGGCGAGCATGCCCCCGGCACCCACCAGGCCCAGGGCGCGGGCGCTGGCGCCAGGACCGGCGGCGCGGGTCGCGGCCACCGACGCCACCGACCAGAACGCCCCGGTCGCCCAGGCCGTCCCGAACCGTGCGGCCAGCAGCAACGGGAAGCTGTCTCCCAGCGCGACGACGACGTGCCCGACCGCGAACACCGCGAGGGCGGTCATCAGCGTCACCCGTCGCGGCACCCGCCGGGTGAGCAGCGCCATCGTCGGTGCGCCGACGATCATCCCGGCCGCGAACACCGTGATCAGCAACCCGGCCCGGGCCACGCTCACCTGCAGGTCGCCGGCGATCTCCGGCAGCAGGCCCGCGACGACGAACTCGGTGGTGAGCATGAGGAACGTGCCGGCGGCCAGCACGTACACGACGAACGGGAGCCGCGGTGGCGCTCCACCGCCGGTGACCGGACCGGCGGTCGCTGCCGCCGGCCCGGCCGGGCGGGTCAGGTGCGCCGCGGTCACCGCAGGGTGGAGGTGTCGATGACGAACCGGTAGCGGACGTCGGAGGCCAGCACGCGCTCGTAGGCCTCGTTGACCCGGTCGGCGGCGATGACCTCGACCTCGGCGCCGATGCCGTGCTCGGCGCAGAAGTCCAGCATCTCCTGGGTCTCGCCGATGCCGCCGATCATCGAGCCGGCGTAGGAGCGGCGGCCGCCGATCAGCGACATCGCGTTCAGGCTCAGCGGCTCGGCGGGGGCGCCGACGTTGACCAGCGTGCCGTCGACGGCCAGCAGGGACAGGTACGCGTCGACGTCGATCGTGGCGCTGACGGTGTTGACGATCAGGTCGAACCGGCCGGCCAGCTGCGGGAACGTGTCCGGGTCGCTGGTGGCGAGGTACTGGTCCGCGCCCAGCCGCAGGCCGTCCTCCTGCTTCTTCAGCGACTGCGACAGCACGGTCACCTCGGCACCCATGGCGTGCGCGAGCTTGACGGCCATGTGGCCCAGGCCGCCGAGGCCGACGACGGCGACCCGCCTGCCCGGCCCGGCACCCCAGCGGCGCAGCGGACTGTAGGTGGTGATGCCGGCGCACAGCAGCGGCGCGGCGGACGCCGGGTCGATGCCGTCGGGCACGCGGAGCACGAAGCCGGCGTCGACGACCACGTGGGTGGAGTAGCCGCCCTGCGTGGTGCTGCCGTCCCGGTCGGTGCCGGCGTAGGTCGGCACCATGCCGTCCAGGCAGTACTGCTCGTCGCCGTTGCGGCAGTTGGTGCACGTCCCGCAGGAGTTCACCATGCAGCCGACGCCGACGCGGTCACCGACCCGGTGGCGCGTGACGTCGGGCCCGACCTGGGTGACGACGCCGACGATCTCGTGGCCGGGGACGACGGGGAAGGGCTGGGGACCCCAGTCGCCGTTGACGGTGTGGATGTCGGAGTGGCAGATGCCGGCGTACTCGATCTCGATGAGGACGTCGTTCGGGCCGACGGCCCGGCGCTCGATGGTGGTGGGGGCCAGGGGCCGGCCGGCGGCGGGGGCGGCGTAGGCGTGGACGCGCATGGGGGAGTGCTCCTCGTCCAGGGGTGGTGGTCGGGTGGGGGCGGGCGTCAGTCGACGGCCGGGGCGGTGGCGTACTCCTCGTCGGTGACGGGGGTCAGCCAGTGCACGACGGCGTGGTCGCCGTCGGCCTCGTTGATGGCCAGGTGGACCATGAGCCGGCTGGGCGCGGCGCCGTGCCAGTGCTCCTCGTCGGCCTCGAACAGGACCCGGTCGCCGGGGCGGATGACCTCGACGGGGCCGCCCCGGCGCTGGCACAGGCCGACGCCCTCGGTGACGAAGACGGTCTGGCTCAGGGGGTGACGGTGCCAGTGGGTGCGCGCGCCGGGCGTGAAGTGCACCAGGTTGGCGGTGACCCGGGACGGCGCGGGCGCGGCGGCGACGGCGTCGATGTACACGTCGCCGGTGAACCAGTCGGCGGGACCCTTGACGGTGTCGATCGAGCTGCGGGTCATCTGCACGGTCGTCCTCCTCCGTGGGTGTCAGGTGTCGGTGGGCACGGCCGACACGCCCCTCCCGCAGCACGCGAGCGGGACAGCGCGGCGGCGAGGTGGTCAGGGACGCAGCAGCGTCTTGATCGCGCGGCGCTCGTCCATCGCCCGGTATCCCTCGGCCGCCTGGTCGAGGGGCAGCTCGAGGTCGAAGACCTTCCCGGGGTCGATGGCCCGGGTCGTGATCAGGTCGACCAGCTCGGGCAGGAAGCGGCGCACCGGGGCCGGGCCGCCGTGCAGGTGCACGCCGGAGAAGAACAGCTCGTCGCCGGGCAGCGCGACGTCGTGGGAGACGCCCACGTAGCCGACGTGCCCGCCGGGACGGGTGGCGCGGATGGCCTGCATCATCGACTCCTGGGTGCCCACGGCCTCGATGACCGAGTGCGCGCCCAGGCCGTTGGTGAGGTCCTTGACCTCGGCCACGCCCTCGTCGCCGCGCGTCGTGACGACATCGGTGGCGCCCAACTCGCGGGCCAACTGCTGCCGGGACTCGTGCCGGCTGAAGGCGATGATCCGCTCGGCGCCGAGCTGCTTCGCGGCGAGGACGCCGAGCAGGCCGACGGCGCCGTCGCCGACGACGGCCACGGTCTTCCCCGGGCCGGCCTCCCCGGCCACGGCGGCGAACCAGCCGGTGCCGAGCACGTCGGAGGCGGCCAGCAGGCCCGGGACCAGGTCGTCCGAGGGCATGTCCGGAGTGGCGACGAGGGTGCCGTCGGCCAGCGGGATGCGGGCGTACTCGGCCTGGGTGCCGATGGCGCCCATCAGCTCGGCGTGCACGCAGCGGGACTGGTAGCCGGCCCGGCAGATCTCGCAGGTGTTGTCGCTGGCGAAGAACGAGCCGACGACGAACTGCCCCGGGCGGATGTCGCGGACGTCGCTGCCGACCTCCTCGACGACGCCCACGTACTCGTGCCCCATCGGCGCCGGCCCGTCGACCGTCTCGATGCCGCGGTAGGGCCACAGGTCCGAGCCGCACACGCAGGTGGCGGCCAGCCGGATCACCGCGTCGGTGGGCTGCTCGATCGTCGGGTCGGGACGCTGCTCGACGCGGACGTCGCCGGGGGCATGGAGAACGGCTCCTCGCACGATGGTGCTCCTTCTCGTCTCGGTGGGCGCTGGGCTCCACGGAACGCCTCCGGGCACGCGCGTGGGAGGTCGGGTTTGTGGGGGGTAGAACCTCGACCCCCCACCGCAGACCGATCTCCGTACCGTCGGATCCGTGGACAACCGCGCCGAGATCCGCGACTTCCTCGCCAGCCGTCGCGCCAAGATCACCCCCGAGCAGGCCGGTCTGCTCCCCGGGGGTGGCCGCCGGCGGGTGCCCGGCCTGCGCCGGGAGGAGGTCGCCGTCCTCGCCGGGGTGAGCACCGACTGGTACACCCGGCTGGAGAAGGGCCACATCGCCGGCGTCTCCGAGGACGTACTGGAGGCCGTCGCCCGGGCGCTGCAGCTGGACGAGGCCGAGCGGGCCCACCTGTTCAACCTGGCCCGCGCCGCCGCCCGGCCGGCCCGCGCGCCGCAGCGGCGCGGCAGGGCGCAGATCCAGCCCCGGGTGCAGTGGATGCTGGACTCGATGACGGGGTCGGCCGCGTTCGTCGCCAACGGCCGCCTCGACGTCCTCGCGACCAACACCCTCGGGTGGGCGCTGCTCTCACCGCTGTTCGACGACCCGCGGCGGCCGGCGAACTTCGCCCGCTTCCAGTTCCTGGACCCGCAGGCGCACGACTACTACCTGGACTGGGGGGCCGCGGCCAACGTCACCGTCGCCCTGCTCCGCGCCGAGGCCGGCCGCCGCCCGCACGACACGCAGCTGCGCGAACTCGTGGGAGAGCTCTCCACGGTCAGCGAGGAGTTCCGCACCCGCTGGGCGGCCCACGACGTCCGCATCCACCACAACGGCGCCAAGCAGTTCCGCCACCCCGTCGTCGGCACGCTCGACCTCGGCTACTGCACCCTCGACCTGCCCACCGAGGACCGCTCGGACCTCCGCCTGACCATCTACACCGCCGAACCCGGATCCGCGTCCGAGGACGGTCTCAAGCTGCTGGCCAGCTGGGCGGCGACCAACGCAGCTCCGACCGCCGGCGGCGCGGCCGCCCCGGCCACCGACCGGACCTGACCGCCACTGGCCGCACGGTCCCGGTGGCACGACGAGGGACCGGGCCGCTCGCCCGTCGGCCGACCCGGCCGGTGCCCGGTGGCCTCGCGGACGTGCCAGGTCAGCGGGGAAGGGGGTGCCGAGGTCCGGGACCACCCGGATCCACGAGGCGGCAACCGGATCCAGCGCCTGGTGACCGCCCGCTGCCTGCTCCGGTAGGGCGCCGCCCACCCGGAGCAGCCCCTCGGGGAGGACCGGACGGCCGGTGCGGTCATCCTGGTCGGGTGGCCGCACCCGTGTCCCACCTCGCCGGGCTCCTCGTGTCCTGCCTGCTGGCCTGCCCGGCGCTGGCCGCCTGCGGCGGCACCGGCAGCGCCGAGGGGCCGACGACACCGTCGGCCGCGCCGACCACCACGACCGCCCCGACGACGCCGCCGACGACGACCGCCGGTGGGGTGCGCGCGGTCTTCCTCGGCGACTCCTACACGGTCGGCGTCGGGTCGGACGGCCCGACGTACGCGGCGCAGGTCGCCGACCGGCTGGGCTGGACGCAGGTGGAGGCCGCGCAGTCGGGCACCGGCTACGTCGCCGACGGCGGGGGAAGGGGCAACGCGCCCTTCGGCGACCGGGTCGACGACGTCGCCGCCGCCGACCCGGACGTCGTCGTGGTCCAGGGCAGCACCAACGACGTCGGAGCCGACCCGGCCGCGGTCGCCGCGGCCGCCGCCCACCTGTACGGCGACCTGGCCGCCGCGGTCCCCGACGCCGACGTCGTCGTCCTCGGCCCCCTGGCGCCGCCCGAGGTGCCGCGCCCCGGGGTCGAGGCCGTCCGCGACGCCCTGGCGACGGCCGCCGGGCAGGCCGGTCTGCGGTTCGTCGACCCGGTCGCCGGCGGCTGGCTGGAGCCCCCGGAGGGGCTCTACGCCGACGGGCTGCACCCCGACGACGAGGGCTACGCGCGGCTGGCCGACGAGCTGGTCGAGGAGCTCCGCGCGGCGGGCTGGTGACCGGCTCCGGTGGTGGGCGCCCACCTGGTCGTGCACAGTCGGATCACAGGCGACCGATCCGAGGAGGCACCCGTGCGACGCACGATGACGTCACTGCTGGCAGCGGGCACTCTCGCGGGGGCGGCGGTCGCACTCCCCGCGACGGCGGCCGGAGCAGCCCCGGCCGACCGGTTCCCCGAGGTCATCGCGCTGCCGGACGGCTTCAGCCCCGAGGGCATCTCCACCGGCCGGGGCACCAGCTTCTACGTCGGCTCCCGGACCGACGGCTCGATCTACCGCGGCGACCTGCGCACCGGCGCCGGCGCCCTGCTGGTCGAGGGCACCCCGGGCGGCGCGGCCATCGGCACCGAGGTCGACCGCCAGGGCCGGCTGTGGGTGGCCGGCGGTGGCACCGGCACGGGCACCGTCCACGACACGCGCACCGGCGAGGTGCTCGCCTCGTACGCCCTCACCGCCCCGGGGGCGACCTTCGTCAACGACGTCGTCGTCACCCGGGACGCCGCGTACTTCACCGACTCGGTGAACCCGGTCCTGTACGTGGTGCCCCTCGGTCCCGGCGGGCGGCCGGCCGGGCCGGCGACGACCCTGCCGCTGACCGGTGACCTGCGGTACGGGGCGGGCTTCAACGCCAACGGCATCGAGGCCTCGCCCGACGGCGGGACCCTGCTGGTCGTGCAGTCCAACACCGGCCTGCTGTTCCGGGTGGCCGCCGACACCGGGGTCACCACCCAGGTCGACCTCGGGGGCGCCTCCCTCACCAACGGCGACGGCCTGCTCCGCGAGGGCCGCACCCTCTACGTGGTGCGCAACGCGCTCCAGCAGATCGCCGTCCTCGAGCTGGCGCCCGGCTACGCGTCGGCGACGCTGGTCGACACGCTGACCGACCCGGACCTCCAGACGCCGACGACGGTCGCGCCCTTCGGCTCGGCGCTGTACGCGGTGAACGCGCGCTTCGACGCCCCGCAGACGCCGGAGACCGAGTACACCGTCGTCCGGGTGGGCTGACCGGGTCTCAGCCCAGCAGGCGGGAGACCGCCGACAGCCGCGCGTCCCCGGCCATCGAGGCCAGCCACGCCGACCAGCCGGGCCGGGCGCGGACGGCCTCCAGCGCCTCCCGCGCGGCCGCCCGGTCGCCGCGGCGGGAGGCGGCCAGGGCGGCGTAGAGGTCGCGGGCGCCCTCCGGGGCGAACAGCGCGAGGGTCTCGTAGTCGCGCTCGTCGTAGGCGCGCTGCAGGTTGCGCAGCATCCGCAGCTGGGCGACCGGATCGCCGGAGTCGTCGACGCGCAGGTCCATCCGCACCCCGTCGTCCTCCTCGGACGCCGGCTCGCCGCTGACCACGAGCAGCGCGGCGGACTGGCGCCCCCGCAGGTCCCCGCCGGCGTCCTGGCCCGCGCTGAGCGCGGCCAGGAGCCGGTCGGCCAGCGGGCCGCGCGCGGCCTCGTGGGCCTCCGCCATCGCCGGCAGGACCCCGGGGGAGGCGAGCATGTTGCCCTGCACGCTCCAGCCCTCGCCGACCAGGTGGCCGCTGACCGGGAACGAGCCCGGCCCGGTGTCGGCGGCCACCGCGCCGTCGGCACCGAGGACGGCGATCTGCCGGTCGACGTCCTCGGCCGCGTGCGCGGCCCGGCGCACCAGGACCGCCGGCGCGGTCCCCTCGGCCAGGCCGCCCAGCAGCACGTGCCCGAGGCCGCGCGGGCTGCGGGCCTGCACCGCGACCACGCCCACCCCGGGCCGGGCGCTGGGCACGGCGCGGCCGACCGCGAGGATGCACGAGGAGACCGCGATGCCCATCTCCCCGGTGCCGGGGTCGCGGGCGACGACCGAGAACGTCACCAGGCGGGGTGTGCTGCGCTCAGACGGTGGCCGGCAGCGCCATGGTCGGGACGTCGCCGGGCACGGCCAGCGGGGCGCCGGTCGCGGCGACCACCTCGTCGACCGAGACGCCCGGCGCCACCTCGCGCAGCGCGAAGCCCTCGGCGGTGACGTCGACGACGGCGAGGTCGGTGACGATCCGGTCCACGCAGGCCTTGCCGGTGAGCGGCAGCGAGCACTCGTCGACCAACTTCGGTGACCCGTCGCGGGCCACGTGCTCCATCATGATCACCACGCGCTTGGCGCCGTGGACGAGGTCCATCGCCCCGCCCATGCCGTTGACCATCTTCCCGGGGATCAGCCAGTTGGCGAGGTCGCCGCGGGGGTTGACCTGCATCGCGCCGAGGATGGCCAGGTCCAGGTGCTTGCCGCGGATCATCCCGAAGCTCAGCGCCGAGTCGAAGAAGCTGGCGCCGGGCAGGATCGTGACGGTCTCCTTGCCGGCGTTGATCAGGTCGGGGTCCTCCTCGCCCTCGTAGGGGTAGGGGCCCACGCCGAGGATGCCGTTCTCCGAGTGCAGGACGACGTGGACGCCGTCGGGCACGAAGTTGGGCACCAGCGTCGGCATCCCGATGCCGAGGTTGACGTAGGCGCCGTCCTCCAGCTCGAGGGCCACCCGGGCGGCGAGCTGGTCGCGGGTCAGGGTCATCGGGCCGGCTCCTCGGTGCTGGACTCCCCGGTGCTGGACTCCCCGGTGCTGGAATCCTCGGTGGTGGCCTCCTCGCCGGCGGCCGCGAGCGGCGCGGCCGACGAGCGCGGGCGGGTGGTGCGCTTCTCGATCTTCTTGCCCTCGGGGCCGACGACGACCACGCGGTCGACGAACACCCCGGGCAGGTGCACGTCCTCCGGCGTGATCTCGCCGGGCTCGACGAGCCGCTCGACCTCGGCGATGGTGACCCGCCCGGCCATGCCGGCCAGCGGGTTGAAGTTGCGCGCCGACTCGTGGAAGACCAGGTTGCCGTGCCGGTCGCCGACCGCGGCGCGGACCAGGGCGAAGTCGGCGGTCAGCGCCGTCTCCAGCACGTACTCCTGGCCGTCGAAGACGCGGGTCTCCTTGGGCGCGCTGGTCTCCACGACGTTGCCCTCGGCGTCGTAGCGCACCGGGATGCCGCCGTCGGCGACCATCGTGCCCACGCCGGTGGGCGTGTAGAAGGCCGGGATGCCGCAGCCGCCGGCGCGCAGCCGCTCGGCCAGCGTGCCCTGCGGGGTCAGCTCGACCTCCAGCTCACCGGAGAGGTAGAGCCGGGCCAGCTCCTTGTTGCCGCCGACGAAGGAGCTGATCGTGCGGCGGATCCGCCCGGCGTAGAGCAGCACCCCCAGCGCCTGGTCGTCGACGCCGCAGTTGTTCGACACCGTCGTCAGCCTGCTGGTGCCCTGCTCGAGCAGCGCGTCGATCAGCGCGACCGGCACCCCGCACAACCCGAACCCGCCGACGGCCAGCGTGGCGCCGTCCCCGACGTCGGCCACCGCCTCCCGTGCGCTCGCGACGACCTTGTCCATCAGCTGACCACCGTCCGTCCCTGAGGCGGCGCGGCCGGGCCCTCGGGCGACAGAGCCCTCAAGCGGGACGGCCGAGCTCGCGGAAGCCCTCGATCCGGAGGCCGAGCGTAGCGGTGACCCGCTCGGTGGCCGCCCGGCTCCCCAGCGCGGCCGGGTCGGCGTTCCGGCACAGCACCAGCGAGGCGCCGGCCGCCAGGGGCGCGAGCAGCCAGGCCACCGGCCCGGCCTCGGCCGCCGTCCGCTCGTCGACGAGCAGCCGGTCGCCGGCGGCGATGCCCAGCCGCGCGGCCAGCTCGCCGGCCGAGGCGGCCAGCCCGCCGAGGGTGAGCTCCAGCCCACCGGCGAGCAGGCCGGTCGCGGCCGGGTCCGGCGGCACGTACGGGGTGAAGAGGTCGCCGTGCGCGCGGACCTCGAGGGCGAAGTCGCGGGCCGGGCCGGCGTAGCCGGTCATCCCGAGGCCCAGCGGGTGCAGTGACAGGCCCATCAGCTCGGGCAGGTCCTGCTCCTCGAGCGGGGCGAGGCGGTCCTGCGCGGCGAGGACGACGTCGGCGGCGTCCAGCCGGCCGTCGTCCTCGGCCGCGGTGTCGAGGACGGCGGCCCCGCAGCTCCACACCCCGAGCAGCACCGCGGCGGTCTGCCAGTGCACCGGCAGCGCGACGGCGACGGTGCTGCCGGGACCGACGTCGAACTCGTCCTGCAGCAGGTTGGCCGTCTTGGCCACCCAGTTGGCCAGCGTCGTGCCCGAGAGCTCGACCCGCTCGCCGGTCGCGTCGTCGTAGGAGGTGACCAGGGGGGCGGAGGCGTCGCGCTGCAACGCCCGGGCCAGCAGGTCGGCAGGGGTCACCCGCGCATTCTGTCCAGCGCCGCGCCGAGGGGCTCGGCCAGGGTGGCGGAGAAGGTCCGGGACATGTGGTTGCTGTCCCAGTACACGACCACGCCACCGACGACGGTGTGGCAGCGCGAGGCGTCGCAGAAGGAGTCGGTCAGGTCGATGACCTGCACGCCCGGCATGCCGGCCACGCCCTCGGCGACCGAGTCGGGGGTGAGGCGGTGCGCGCGGGGCCCGGAGCACGGGTCGTCGTCCTGCGCGGCGGTGGCGATGCAGTCCGGCGAGTCGATCGCGTGGTCGGCGAGCACCCCGTCCGGGGTGACCCCGTTGGTCGACGGCACCGCGCGGATCACGTAGACCTCCTTGCCGGCGTCGACCAGGGGCTGCAGCGCCGCCCGGACGACCGACGGCGACCAGCGGATCCGCAGCTGCCCGTCCTCGTCGACGAACTTGAAGGCGTCGGTTCGGTGGGTGGTGAAGACCCGGGTCACCTCGGGGTCGGCGGCGACCTCCGCGATCACCGCCGCGCTCCAGTCCCGGCAGATCACCGGCTGTCCGGCCGGCATGCCCGGGCCGGTGAACCGGTCGCTCGCCAGGGCCGGGCAGCCGGCGTGCAGGTGGGCCTCGACGGACCACCCACGCTCGTGGGCCGTGCCCGAGACGGCCTCCCACCAGGACGCTGCGTGGGAGTCGCCGATCAGCACCACCTTCTCGGTGGAGCCCGGGTGGGGCAGCGGACAGGCCCGCACCTCGGTGGACATCTCGGGCAGGAGGCAGCGCATGCCCTCGGAGCGGTCGCTCTCGGCGAAGGCCGGGCTGACGGTCTCGGTCACCCGGTTCGGGCCGGCGCAGTCGTTGGCCGGGTCCATGGCTGCGGCGCCGAAGCACGGCGTCCCGACCATCCCGGTCGCCGCCGCACTGGCGCGCGCCACCTGGACGTCGACGTGGTGGGTGCCGCTCGCGGCCACGGCGACGACGACGCCGGTGGCGAGGACGGTGGCGAGGTAGGTGACCCGGGTACGGCGCCGCGTCAGGAGGGCACTGGTGCGCACCGGGTCCTCGACGAGGACCTTGGTCAGCCAGGCGGCGGCCACCGTGGCGACGACGATGCCGACCTTCGACACGGTGCCGAGCGGGTGCCCGAGCACGAACGGCAGCAGCACGACCAGCGGCCAGTGCCACAGGTAGGCGGAGTAGGAGACGTCGCCGAGGAAGCGGACCGGGCCGAACTCGGCGAGGCGGGTCGGGCTCCAGTCGCCGCGGGGGGAGCCGGCCCAGATCACCGCGACGGTGCCCAGCACCGGCAGGAGCGCGGCGGTGCCCGGGAAGGGGGTGTCGTGCGAGAAGCCGAACGCCGCCCAGGCGATGGCGCCGAAGCCGGCCCAGGACACCACGCGGCGCAGCCCGTCGCGGCCGGTGGTGGTGGCCAGCAGGGCCAGGAGCGCGCCCGCACCGAACTCCCAGGCACGGGCCGGGGTGGCGAAGTAGGCGGTGGACACCGAGGAGGTGGTGGCCCACAGCGAGTAGCCGAACGAGGCGACCGTGACCGTGCCCAGGACGGCGGCGAGCACGCCCCGGCGCCCGCGGGGGAGCCGGGCGGCCAGCCATGCGGCCGCGAGCACCAGCAGCGGCCAGGCGAGGTAGAACTGCTCCTCCGTCGACAGCGACCAGTAGTGCTGTGCGGGGGACGGGACGTTGGCCGCGGCCAGGTAGTCCACGGCGTCGCCCGCCAGGATCCAGTTCTCGACGTAGAGCGCGGAGCCGCCGATCTCGCGGAGGAACTGCGTCCACAGCGTCGTCGGCACGAACAGGAGGGTCGCGACCGCGCTGGTCAGCAGGACCAGGAGCGCGGCCGGCAGCAGGCGGCGGGCGCGGCGGGCCCAGAACTGCGCGAGCCGGATCCGGCCGGTGCGCTCGACCTCCCGGAGCAGGTGGCCGGTGATGAGGAAGCCCGAGACGACGAAGAAGACGTCGACGCCGACGTAGCCACCCGGCACCCGCAGCGGGGTGACGTGGTAGATCACCACGAGGGCCATGGCGAGTGCGCGCAGCCCCTGGATCTCCGCGCGGATGCCGCGCTCGGCCGTCGCCGCCCGCGGAGCCGGTCGTGGCTCCCGCGGCCGAGGGGCAGGGGGTGTCGGGAACGTGCGGACCGCGGTGTCACCGCTCGCACGCACCGCGGCCCGCTCCAACGTCGCGGTCATGATCTCCCCGTCTCGCCGACCGGGCCGTGGCAGGGCCCGGGTCCGGCGCGGCCTCGGTACGGCCGCGCTCGTCTACAGGCCAATTTTGTAACGGTCTGGTGACTATTGGTCATGGCAAGACCTGACGACCGTGACGGAGCGGTCTGTTCCCGGCCCCTCGAGTCCCACCTGTCACGAGGCGCTGGTGGCGGTTGGTGGTCCCGCCGGTGATCCGGTGCGACGTCGGCCGTCTCGGGTGTCGGCCGGTCCGGGCTGTGGTGGCGCGGGACGCGCAGGAGCGCGGTGGCCGGCCACGCCGACCCGGCCCCCGGCCTCGCGGCGGGGACGGAACGGGAACGGGCCCCTCTCCTGGTGGAGAGGGGCCCGCGCCGGCTACCGGGTCAGTTGATGCAGGAGGTGTCGGCCGCCGTCCGCGGGGTCTCGGCCGCCGGGCTGGCCGGGGCCGGGGCCTGCGGGGTGGTCTGCTGGCCGACGCCGTTGAAGTCCTCGCCGAGCACCAGCTGCACGGTGCCGGAGCTCGCGTCGCCGCTCTCCTCGGTGGTCGCGCCGGGGATGGCGGCGGCCAGCGTCGCGGCCAGGGCCTCGTCGCCGGGGGCGTGGCGGACCACCGTCCGCGCATAGTCGCTGCTGTCGGCGTTGCCGGTGCTGGTCACGGTGAAGCCGGCGTCCTCGAGCGACGTGGCGGCCTCGGCGGCCAGACCGGAGATGCCCGAGCCGTTGTAGACCTCGACCGACACGTCCGACGGCGCCACCGTGGCGGGCGCCTCCGGCGTGGCCGGGGGGGCCTCCTCGGGCTCGGCGGACAGCTCGGCGAAGAAGGCGTGGAGGGTGTCCTCGTCCTCGAGCCGGAGGATGGAGCGGCCGTCGTCGTCGCGGTCGTCCCCGACGATCGGCACGGTCTGGAACTCGATGCTGCCGGCGGTCACCGACTGCATCTGCTGGGCCAGGTCGAGCAGCACGAGGTCCTGGTCGATGGTCAGGGACTGCGAGGCCGCCTCGACCAGCTGGCGCTGCTTGCCGAGGTCGAGCAGCACGTCCTCGGAGAGGATCTTGCGCAGCACGCCGGCGATGAACACCTGCTGGCGCACGATGCGGTCGAGGTCGCCGCGGGGGAGCCCGTGCCGCTGCCGCACGAACTCGAGCGCCTCGGCGCCCTCGATGGTCTGGACACCGGCGTCGAAGACCGCGCCGGAGAACTCGGAGTCGTCCACGGGCTCGCACAGGTTGACCTGCACACCGCCGACGACGCTGCTGAGCTCGAAGAAGCCGAGCAGGTCCACCTCGGCGTAGTGGTCGATCTGCAGGCCGGTCAGCAGGCTGATCGTCCGGACCAGCAGCTGCGCCCCGCCGGCCTGGCGCTCGGTCTCCGGCGCGGAGTCGTCGACCTCGCCGTAGCCGTAGGCGTAGGCGGCGTTGAGCTTGTCCATGCCGTGGCCGGGGATCTCCACGTAGGAGTCGCGCGGGAAGGAGACGAACGAGGCGCGCGACCCGTCGGCCGGGATGTGCACCAGGATCATCGTGTCGGTGTTGATCCCGGAGTCCTCGCCGGCGGTGAGCTCGGCGAGCTGCTCGGGAGTGAGCTGGGCGCGGCTGTCGTTGCCGACCAGCAGCAGGTTCACCGCCTCGGGGGCGTCCCCGGCGTCGGAGTTGCCGGCCGTCGGGATGGCGTTGGTGCGGTTGACCGTCGCCTCGGCGACCCGCCCGAGGTACCAGCCCCAGCCGCTGGCGCCCAGCAGCACCACCGACAGGACGGCGGCCACGGCGCGGGCGACGGCGGCGGCGGCCCGGCGGGGGCGGCCCCGGTCCCGGGCGTCGTGCTCGCGGTCGGCGGGCTCCCGGGGTGGGCGGTGCCCGGCCCCGTCGGCTGCGGCGTCCTGCGCACGGGTGGCACGGGGGGCGCGGCCGGCACGCGGGTCGAGCCGGGCCGGGAGCGGCCGGCCCGAGGCTCCGCCGTGCTCGTTGCGGTCTCGGCTCACGGGACCGAGGTTAGGGGCGAGCGGCTCGCCCGTGGCGCCCGCGACACGGCGGAACGCTCCGTCTCGCCGCCGTGGGCGCCCGTCTGGCACCGGCTGCCCGTCCAGGCGCGCCCGACCCCACCGGACACAGACGTCACACGCGGGACGTGCCCGGCCCGCGGGCGGACGGCAGGATGCGGCCATGCGCGTGCTCGTGACCGGGGGAGCCGGCTTCATCGGCTCCCACTACGTCCGGACGATGCTCACCGGGGGCTATCCCGGCTACGAGGACGCCGAGGTGACCGTCTTCGACAAGCTCACCTACGCCGGCAACCCCGCCAACCTCGCGCCCGTGGCCGACAGCCCGCGCTACCGCTTCGTCCGCGGCGACATCTGCAGCGCGGCCGACCTCGACGCCGCCCTGCCCGGTCACGACGTCGTCGTCAACTTCGCCGCCGAGTCCCACGTCGACCGCTCGATCACCGGCGCCGCGGCCTTCGTCCTCACCAACGTGCTCGGCGCCCAGCAGGTGTTCGAGGCCGCCGTGCGGCACGGCGTGCGCCGGGTGCTGCACGTGTCCACCGACGAGGTCTACGGCTCGATCGCCGAGGGTTCCTGGACCGAGGACACCCTGCTCGAGCCGAACTCGCCCTACTCGGCGGCCAAGGCCGGCGGTGACCTCCTCGCCCGCGCCTACGCGCAGACCTACGGCCTCGACGTCTCGGTGACCCGGTGCAGCAACAACTACGGGCCCTACCACTTCCCCGAGAAGGTCATCCCGCTGTTCGTCACCAACCTGCTCGACGGGCTCCCCGTCCCGCTCTACGGCGAGGGGGCCAACGTCCGCGACTGGCTCTACGTCGACGACCACTGCCGCGGCATCCAGCTGGTGCTCGAGCACGGGCGGGCCGGCGAGTTCTACAACATCGGCGGCGGCCGGGAGCTGTCCAACCGGGAGCTCACCGAGAAGCTGCTGGAGGCCACCGGGCGCGACTGGAGCCTCGTCGAGCCGATCGTCGACCCGCGCGGCGGCGGACACGACCTGCGCTACTCGGTCGACTACTCCAAGACCGCGGCGCTCGGCTACGCGCCCCGGATGCCCTTCGAGGAGGGGCTGGCGCTCACCGTGCAGTGGTACCGCGACAACCGCGCCTGGTGGGAACCGCTCAAGGCCGCCGCGGCCACGGCCCGGTCGTGAGCGTCCCCACCGCCTGGCTGGTCACCGGCGCGCACGGCCAGCTGGGCCGGGAGCTCGCGGCGCTGCTGGCCGGCCGGCAGGACGACGAGCTCACCGCGCTGGCCCGCGACCGGCTCGACCTCGCCGACGAGGCCGGGGTGCGCAGCGTCGTCCGCGACTGGCTGGCCGGCGCGCGGGCGGCCGGGCGCCGCGCGGTCGTGGTCAACGCCGCCGCCTACACCGCCGTCGACGCCGCGGAGACCGACGAGGACACCGCCACCGTCGTCAACGGGCACGCCCCCGGCTGGCTGGCGCAGGAGCTGGCCGGCGCCGGGCGGCTGGTGCACGTCTCCACCGACTACGTCTTCGACGGCGCCGCCACCGAGCCCTACCCGGTCGACGCCCCGCTCGCCCCGCGTTCGGCGTACGGGCGCAGCAAGGCGGCCGGCGAGCGCGCGGTCGCCGCGGCCGGCGGGGACGTCACCGTCGTCCGCACCGCCTGGGTGTACGGCCGGTACGGGGCCAACTTCGTGCGCACCATGGCCGGCCGCGCCGCGGCCGGCGCCCCGGTGTCGGTCGTCGAGGACCAGGTCGGCTCGCCCACGTGGGCGGCCGACCTGGCCGCCGGGCTGGTCACGGTGGGGGAGCGGACCGACCCGGTGCCTCCGCTGCTGCACCGGACCGACGCCGGAGCGGTGAGCTGGTTCGGGGTGGCGCGCGCGGTCTACGAGGAGCTCGGGGCCGACCCGGCGCTGGTGTCCCCGACGACGACCGAGCACTTCCCCCGCCCGGCGCCGCGGCCGGCGTACTCCGTCCTCGACAGCAGCGCCTGGCTGGCCGCCGGGCTCCCGGCTCCCCGGCCCTGGCGCGACGCCCTGTCCCTCGCCCTGCGGGACCTGCCCACGGGCTGAACGGACCGAGCGCGTTTCGGCTGAACACCGCGGCCGGCCCTGACGATGCCTGAGGGGTCAGCCGCCTCGCGGCTGCTCGCCCGTTCCGCCCGGCCTGGAGGGACCCTGGTGCGCCGCCTGCTCGCCGGCTCCGTCGCGTTCGTCGCGATGACGGGGCTCCTGCTCGTGCTGCCCGTCCACGCCGACACCGGCCCGGAGGCCGTCCCGGTCGAGACGTCGGCGGAGGAGCTCGCGATGGGCTCGGTCACCGCGCCGGCCCCCGGCGCCGACGTGCGGGAGGGCGCCACCGACCCGGTCAGCGGGGTGACGGCCACCACGCCCGTGCTCACCCTGCAGGAGACCGGCGTCGAGGAGTTCTCCCTGGTCGGCGTCACCTGGCGGCACGACCCCGCGGTCACCGACACCCTCGTGCAGGTCCGCGTGCAGGACCAGGACGGCTCGTGGGGCGCGTGGACCGAGGTGGGCCGCGAGGACGCCGAGCCCGGCGCCCGGTCGCCCGCCTCGGACGAGGTCCGCCAGGGCACCGCGCCGCTGTGGACCGGCCCCAGCACCGGTGTCGAGGTCGGGCTGGTCACCCGCTCCGGCGCGCAGCCGACCGACGTGCAGCTCGACCTGGTCGACCCGGGCGAGAGCGACGCCGACGACTCCCTCGGCACCCCCGACATCCAGGACACCGCGGACGCGGCCATGGCCATGCCGGACGTCTACTCCCGTGCCCAGTGGGGCGCCGACGAGCGGCTGCGCACCTGGCGGCCGCAGTACGCCGCCACCCTCAAGGCCGCGACGCTGCACCACACGGCCGACTCGAACGCCTACTCCGCCGACCAGGTGCCGGGCATCATGCGCTCGATCTACCGCTACCACGCGGTGAGCCTGGGCTGGGGCGACATCGGGTACAACGTCGTCGTCGACAAGTACGGACGGCTGTGGGAGGGCCGTTCCGGCGGTCTGGCCAGCACGGTCATGGGCGCACACGCCGGCGGCTTCAACACCTCGACCTTCGGGGTGTCGATGCTGGGGAACTACGACGTCGCGGCGACCACGGACGCGATGGTCCAGTCGGTGGCGGCGATCATCGCGTGGAAGTTCGATCTCTACGGCATCGACCCGCGGGGGACGACGACGCTGACCTCGAGCGGCGGGGGCACGTCCCGCTACGCCTCGGGCGCGCGCGTCACCCTCCCCACGGTCTTCGGCCACCGCGACGTCGGCTCCACCGCCTGTCCCGGGCGCTACGGCTACGCCCGGCTCGGCGAGATCCGCGACCGGGCCGGCCGGATGCTGGCCGCGGCCGCCTCCCCGGTCACCGAGCGGTACGACGCCGACCCGTTCGCGCGCAGTCAGCTCGGCCCGCCCACCACCGCGGAGTTCCCGACGGGCGGGGGCGACGGCAGGTTCCGCTTCTACGTCAACGGCGGCATGTACTGGTCGCCCGCCACGGGCGTCCACTTCGTCCTCGGCGACCTGTACACGCGGTGGGCGGCCCTCGGGTGGGAGCGCAGTCCCCTCGGGTTCCCCACCTCCGACACCGCCCCGACCGGCGGCGGCGACGGCCGGTACAACCTCTTCCAGCGCGGCGCCCTCTACACCTCCCCGTCCTCGGGCACCCACTACGTGCTCGGGGCCATCCACCAGCGGTGGGTCCAGCTGGGGTGGGAGCACGGCTTCCTCGGCTACCCGACGGGCGACACCCTGCCGACCCGGAACGGCGACGCCCGCTGGAGCGCGTTCCAGGGAGGCGCGGTCTACGAGACGCCGCGCAACGGGGTCCGGGTCCTGAGCGGGCGGATCCACGCGGCCTGGGCCGCCTCCGGGTGGGAGCACGGACCGCTGGGCTACCCGGTGACCGACGCCCTCCCGACCAGCGGGCGGGACGCGACGTACCAGCTGTTCGAGCGCGGCGCGGTGTACGCGTCCCGCGCCGGCGTCCACCACCTCACCGGTGACCTCCACCGGCGCTGGGCCCAGCTCGGGTACGAGCACGGGTCGCTGGGCTACCCGACCTCCGACGACCGGCCGGCCGCCGGTGGGACCGGCCGCACGGCCACGTTCGAGGGCGGAGCCCTGTACGCCGGTCCCACCACCGGCGTGCACGCCGTCCAGGGACCCATCGGGGCCGCCTACGACGCGACCGGTGGGGACGCCGGTCCGCTGGGGCTGCCCACCTCCGACGCCGTGCCGACGGGCGGCCGCGACGCGACGTACCAGCTGTTCGAGCACGGCGCCGTCTACGCGTCCCGTACCGGCGTCCACGTCATGGTCGGTGACGTGCACCGCCGGTGGGTGGAGCTCGGCTGGGAGCACGGCCCCCTCGGCTACCCCACCGCCGACCCGCGCCCCCTGGCCGGCACCACCGGCCTCGCCGCCCAGGTGCAGACCTTCGAGGGCGGCACCGTGGTCCGGACGACGGCGGGCACCCACGTGCTGCGCCGGACCGCGGCGCTGTGGGGGTCGCTCGGCGCCGAGGGCGGGACGCTGGGGGTGCCGACCGGCGACGAGCTGCCCACCCGGGACGGCGACGGGCGGTACGCCCTCTTCGCCGGCGGCGCGGTCTACTGGTCGCCGGCGACCGGCACCCACGAGCTCGTCGGCCCTGTGCACCAGCGGTGGGTGGAGCTCGGCTGGGAGCACGGCCGGCTCGGCTACCCCGTCACGGGCTCGGTGCCGACGGCCACCGGCTGGCGCACCGACTTCCAGGGTGGGTCGATCGGCTACGACACGACGACCCGGCAGACGACGGTCACCTACCGCTGACACACCGGACACGCCGGTCCCACCCGCCCCGGGGGCACCGGCGGGCCGATCGGCACCACGGCCGGCGTCGGCGCCCCGGGTAGCGTGGACCAGCGTGGCACTCGCACAACCGGCCGGACGCACCCTCCCCGCGGCCGTCGCCGACCTGCGGCGCGGCTGGGAGCAGCGGTCGCTCTGGGGACACCTGGGGTGGCAGGACATCCGCCAGCGCTACCGGCGCTCGGTCCTCGGCCCGGTCTGGATCACCATCAGCATGGCGGTCACCGCGATCGCCCTGGGCGTCCTCTACTCGGGACTGTTCGACATCGAGCTGGAACGGCTCCTGCCGCACGTCCTCGTCGGCTTCATCGTCTGGGCGTTCATCAGCGGCTGCATCGCCGAGGGCTCCGAGGTGTTCATCGCCAACGAGGGACTGATCAAGCACCTGCCCTCACCGCTGTCGGTGCACGTGTACCGCCTGGTGTGGCGGCAGACGCTGTTCTTCGCCCACAACATGATCGTCTACCTGGTCATGCTGCTGGTCTACCCGCAGCCGCTCAAGTGGACGGCGGTGTACGCCCTCGCCGCGTTCGTCGTCCTGGCGGTCAACGGGGTGTGGGTCGCCCTGGCGGTCGGCATCATCACCACCCGCTTCCGCGACATCCTGCCGATCACGCAGAGCGTCGTGCAGCTGATGTTCTTCCTGACGCCGATCGTCTGGGTCTACGACGAGCTGGTCAACAGCCCCAACCCGGAGATCGCCGAGCGTGCCCGGCTGGCGGAGTTCAACCCCTTCCTGCACTTCGTCGAGATCATCCGCCGTCCACTGCTGGGCCAGGACCAGGTGTGGCGGCACTGGGTCGTCGTCCTCTCCATCACCGTGGTCGGGTGGTTGCTGACGCTCGTCGTCCTGCGCCGCTACCGGTCCCGAGTCTCCTACTGGGTGTGAGCGTGTCCGAGAGCAGCGGTCTGGTCAGCATCACGACCAAGGACGCCTGCGTCGACTTCCCCATCTTCGACGCCAAGAGCCGGTCGCTGAAGAAGACCGTCATGGGTCTGGTCGGCGGCAACATCGACAGCGGACGCAAGGTGCCGATCATCGAGGCGCTGCGCGACGTCAGCCTGAACCTCGACCACGGCGCCCGCGTGGGCCTGGTCGGGCACAACGGGGCCGGCAAGTCCACGCTGCTGCGGCTGCTGTCGGGCATCTACGAGCCGACCCGCGGGGTGGCCGAGATCCGCGGACGGGTGGCCCCGGTCTTCGACCTCGGTGTGGGCATGGACCCGGAGATCTCCGGTCTCGAGAACATCATGATCCGCGGCCTGTTCCTCGGCATGACCCGCAGGCAGATGCAGGAGCGGGTCGACGACATCGCCGACTTCACCGAGCTCGGCGACTTCCTGCACATGCCGCTGCGCACCTACTCCACCGGCATGCGGGTGCGCCTGGCCCTCGGTGTCGTCACCAGCATCGACCCGGAGATCCTGCTGCTCGACGAGGGCATCGGCGCGGTCGACGCGGCCTTCCTCGAGAAGTCCAAGCAGCGGCTCGTGCAGCTGGTGGAGCGCTCGGGCCTGCTGGTCTTCGCCTCGCACTCCGACGAGTTCCTCCGCGAGCTGTGCGACACCGCCATCTGGATGGAGCACGGCCAGATCAAGCAGCAGGGCGAGCTCAGCGAGGTGCTGCGGGCCTACAAGGGCCTGCCGGCGTGACGCCGGCCCACCACCCCGACGTCGCGCCCAGCCCCGACCCGGCCGCCGGCCCGGCGAGCGCCGGGGAGCGGGTCGTCGCGGTCGTCGTCACCCGGCACCGGCGCGAGCTGCTCGCCGGGAGCCTGGCCGCCATCGCCGGCCAGACCCGTCCCGTCGACCACGTCGTCGTCGTGGACAACGGCCCCGACCGCTCGGCCGCCGACGTCGTCGCGGCCAGCGGCCTGCCGGCCACCCACCTCCCGAGCGAGCGCAACCTCGGCGGCGCCGGCGGCTTCGCCTACGGCATGCTGCACGCCCTGGCCCTGGGCGCGGACTGGGTGTGGTGCGCCGACGACGACGGCCGGCCCGCCGACGCGACCGTCCTCGCCACCCTGCTCGACGCCGCGCAGCGGCACGGCCTGGCCGAGGTCAGCCCGCTGGTCACCGACATGGCCGACCCCGAGCGGCTGGCCTTCCCCCTGCGCCGCGGGCTGCGCTGGCGCCGGTGGCGCAGCGACTTCGCCGGCCTGGACCTGCTGCCGGCCTACGCGTCGCTGTTCAACGGCGCGCTGTTCCGCGCCGAGGCGCTCGACGTCGTCGGCGTCCCGGACTACCGGCTGTTCTTCCGCGGCGACGAGACCGAGGTGCACCGCCGGATGCTGCGCGCCGGCCTGCGCTTCGGCACCTGCCCGCAGGCGGCCTACCTGCACCCCGAGGGGACGACGGAGTTCGCGCCGATCCTCGGCGGCCGGCTGTCGGCGCAGTACCCGGCCGACGAGGTCAAGCGCTACTTCACCTACCGCAACCGCGGCTACCTGATGGCCCAGCCGGGGATGCGCTGGCTGCGGCCGCTGGAGACCGTCCGCTTCGGCTGGTTCTTCCTCGTGTCGCGCCGCGACCGTGCCGGCTGGCGCGAGTGGCGCCGGCTCACCCGGGCCGGCCGGCGGGAGCGGTTCGCCCGCCCCTGACCCGCGGCCGATCCGCCCGGCGGACGACGGAGGGCCCCGACCGGAGATCCGGTCGGGGCCCTCCGTCATCCGCGGCCCCGTCCAGGGCACCGCCGCGAGCTTGCGAGGGGTGGGGAGGACGGGGTCCTTCTCACACCCGCTGGTAGCCCCACTCCTCGAAGGCCTCGGTCCAGCGGTCCATCGAGGTCAGCTCACCGGCCGCGGCCTGGTAGCGGCGCTGCAGGTCGGGGAACTCCTGGGACATCCGGCGCAGCAGCTGCGCGGACGTCGCCGCCAGCCGGCGGAACACCGCCGGGTCCCGCCGCCGGAAGGTCACCCCCCGGCCGTCGGCGGTACCGACAGTCGCGCTGTCGAGGCGGGAGAGCAGGAACCAGCGCGCGTCCTGGAAGGCCAGGTTGAGCTGGGGGGTCTGCATGTTCTCCTGCTCGACCGGCCGGGCGTTGTGCGCCAGCGCCTTGACCAGGGTGCTGCCGATCTGCCGCGGCGTCACCGGGATCCGGCGGAACCGGAGCGCCTTGGCCGTGGGCATCGACGGCAGGGGCAGGTCCGCGGACGAGGGCAGGACCTGACCGTCCGGGTGGGTCGCCCGCTTCTCCCGCGCCCGCACGACCGAGCCGGGCATGCCGTCGAAGAGGTGCTCCGGGCCGGCGAGGAAGTCCCGGTAGGCCATGTGGTGCAGCTCGACCGTGGAGTACTGCAGGTTGATGAGGAAGCGCAGGTCGTGCTTCAGCATCTCGCGGAACATCTTGCCGCCGTGCCGGTGCGGCGAGTGCAGCGCCGCCGCGATGAGCCGGTTGCGGATGTGGAAGTAGGCCTGCCAGTCGCTGGCGTCGTCCTTGTCGCCCCAGGAGAGGTGCCAGATGGCGGTGCCCGGCAGCGACACGGTCGGGAAACCCGCGGCGAAGGCCCGGAGGCCGTACTCCGCGTCGTCCCACTTGATGAAGACCGGCAGCGGCATGCCGATGGCGTCGGCGACGGTGCGGGGGATGAGGCACATCCACCAGCCGTTGTAGTCGACGTCGATGCGGCGGTGCAGGTCGGCGGACTCCCGCAGCGACTTCTTGCCGAAGTCGTGGTGGTACTCGGTGTGCGGCGCGTTGCGCCAGAAGAAGTTCTCGCGGTCGACGATCTCGCCCATGCTGTGCAGCACGGAGCGGTTCTGCAGGGCCAGCATCTGCCCGCCCACCAGCATCGGGGTCCTGGCGTAGGCGGCGAACGCGCGGGCCCGCAGGATGCTGTCGGGCTCGATCTGGATGTCGTCGTCGAGCAGCACCACGTGCGTGGCGTCGCTGCGGGTGAACGCCTCGTGCATGGTGCGGGCGAACCCGCCGCTGCCGCCGAGGTTGGGCTGCTCGACCACGTGCAGCCGGTCACCCAGCGCGGCCTTGACGTCGGCGTAGCCGGCGGCGTCCTTAACGTGCGAGTTGCCCTGGTCCGCGATCGTGACCAGCGCCAGGCGCTCGAGCACCTCGGCGTCCTCGACCAGGGCCCGGGCCGCGGCCAGGGCGTCGACGGGACGGTTGTAGGTGCAGATCCCGATCGCCAGCCGCGGCTCCTCGGCCGGCAGCCGGGGGGCGTACCAGCCGGCCTCGTGGACCGTCGTCCCGCTCTCGGCGGTGATGTCGAACCAGTACCAGCCGCCGTCGATGAACGGTGCCAGGTCCAGGTCGAACTCCAGCGTCCGCTCGTCGTCCTGGGTGGAGACGCCGGTGACGTGCATGGACTCGCCGTCGGACTTGGAGCGGTAGACGTCGATCCGGCAGGAACCGGAGACGGTGACGCGGAGGACGACCGAGGTCAGCACGCTCCACCGGCGCCAGTAGCTGGCCGGGAAGGCGTTGAAGTAGGTCGCGAAGGAGACCTCCGAGCCCGCCGCGATCACACCCGAGTAGCGCCCGTCCTGCTGGACCCGCGCGGTCGAGTTCTCCTCGTCCAGGTAGAGGCTGCGCACCTTGAGCTGGTCGGCGGGCCGGGGCATGAGGACCCGCTGGAGGAGGGTCACGGCCTTGTCGGGGGTCAGGTCCGTCGCGGCCGGCTCGCTGGCGGCCTCGGGCTTGACGGGCGCGTCCCCGACCTGGGCTTCTGCGGTCGTCGTCATGGGGGAGTCAGTCCTCGCTGTCAGTCGTCGAGGCGGCCGTCGAGCGAGCCGCCCTCGTCGAAGAAGGGGCGGATGCGGTTGTCGAACATGCTCAGCGCCGAACCGATGGCCATGTGCATGTCCAGGTACTTGTAGGTGCCCAGCCGGCCGCCGAACAGCACACGCTTGTCCGCGGCCTCCTTCTTGGCCAGCTCGCGGTAGCGCTCGAGCTTCGCCCGGTCCTCGGGCGTGTTGATCGGGTAGTACGGCTCGTCGCCGGTCTCGGCGAAGCGCGAGTACTCGCGGACGACGACGGTCTTGTCGGCCGGGTAGTCCCGCTCGGGGTGGAAGTGCCGGAACTCGTGGATCCGGGTGAAGGGCACGTCCTCGTCGGCGTAGTTCATGACCGAGGTGCCCTGGAAGTCGCCGATCGGCAGGACCTCGGTCTCGAAGTCCAGCGTGCGCCAGCCGAGCTCGCCGGCCTCGTAGTCGAAGTACTTGTCGATCGGGCCGGTGAACACCGTCGGCACGTCGGGGGGCAGCTGGTCGCGGACGTCGAAGTAGTCGGTGGACAGCCGCACCTCGATGTTCGGGTGGTCGGCCATCTTCTGCAGCCAGGCGGTGTAGCCGCCGACCGGCAGGCCCTCGTAGGTGTCGTTGAAGTACCGGTTGTCGAAGGTGTAGCGCACCGGGAGGCGGGCGATGACGGCGGCGGGCAGCTCGGTGGGGTCGGTCTGCCACTGCTTCTTGGTGTAGCCGCGGATGAAGGCCTCGTAGAGGGGGCGGCCGATCAGGGAGATCGCCTTCTCCTCGAGGTTCCGCGCCTCGGCGGTGTCGATCTCACCGGCCTGCTCGGCCACCAGCGCCCGGGCCTCCGAGGGGGAGAAGCTCTTGTCGAAGTACTGGCAGATGGTGGCCAGGTTGATCGGCAGCGAGTAGGTCTTGCCCGCGTAGATCGAGTAGACCTTGTGCTGGTACTTCGTGAAGTCGGTGAACTGGTTGACGTACTGCCAGACCCGCTCGTTGGACGTGTGGAACAGGTGGGCGCCGTACCGGTGGATCTCGATCCCGGTCTCGGGCTCCGGCTCGGAGTAGGCGTTGCCCCCGATGTGGTGACGACGGTCGAGGACGAGCACGCGCTTGTCCAGCTGGCTGGCCACCTGTTCGGCGACGGTCAGGCCGAAGAAGCCGGAGCCGACGACGACGAGGTCAGGACGGGCTGAGGTCACGCCTGGCGACGATACCGTCGCAGGACCCCGGTCTCCTGCCGTCGCGGGGGTCCCCACGGGTTCGTCGAGACGGATCCGTCCCTCACGTCACACGCGTCCCGCGGGTGCCGCCCGCCTCACGGCCCCCGGAGCGGGTCACCCGTTCGGGTAGGTTGCCGCCACGTGGAACGGCAGCTGTTGGACGACCTGAACCGGCACGCCGCGGCGATCGGCCGTGATCTGCGACTGGTGCAGGGCGCGGGGGGCAACCTCAGCGGCAAGGACGGCGACCTCGTGTGGGTCAAGGCCTCGGGCACCCGGCTCGCGGAGGCCCAGGAGCGTCCCGTCTTCGTGGGTGTCGACGGCCCGCGGGCGCGCGTCGACGTGCTGCACCACGAGGACCTGCGGCACGTGGTGGTCGAGGTGGCCGACGAGCGGGCCTCGCGCCCCTCGATCGAGACCGCCCTGCACGTCCTCCTGCCGCACCGCTTCGTCTTCCACGTGCACTCCGTGGGGGCGGTGGCGGCGGGAGCGCAGCAGGACCCGCACGCCGTCCTCGACCGGCTGCGCGCGGTCGCGCCGGTCGGCTGGGTGCGCTACGCCAAGCCCGGGATCGCGCTGGCCCGCTCGGTGCTGGCCGCCCAGGAGCGGATCGGGGCCACCGACGAGGCGGTCTTCCTGCTCGGCAACCACGGGCTGCTGACCGCCGCGGACTCCGCCGACCGGGCCGGTGCGCTCGTCGAGGAGGCCGAGCGCGTCCTGCGGCGGGACGACCGGCCGCTGCCCGACGACGACGGGTCGGCGCTCGCCCCCGCGGGGACGCTGGACGCCGCCGCGACCCGGCTGCTCACCGGCGGGGTCCTGACGCCGGACTCGGCGGTGTTCCTCGGCAGCCGCCCGTTCGGCACCGGGCCGGGCACGGGCAGCTCCCTGGTCGTGACGGCGGAGGGCGGCGTCGTGGTCGACGGCCCGCTCTCGGCCGACGCGCGCGAGATCGGTCGGGGGCTGGTCGGGGTCGCACAGCACGCCGACCCGTCGGCCCCCGTGCGCTACCTGGACGAGGACGAGGTCGCCGAGCTGGTGGACTGGGAGGCGGAGACGTGGCGACGCGCGATGCAGCGGTGAGACCGCAGCTGGTGGTCCCCATGACGGGGATCAGCTCGCGGTTCACCGCCGCCGGCTACGACCGGCCGAAGGCCCTGATCGAGATCGACGGCGAGACCGTCATCGACCACGTGGTCGACATGTTCCCCGGCTGGGACGACGTGGTGTTCATCTGCAACGCCGACCACCTGGCCGACCCCCGGCTGCGGCTGCGCGAGCGCCTGCTCGAGCGCCGCCCGCAGGGGAAGGTCGTCGAGGTCGCGGCGCACAAGCTGGGGCCCGGTCACGCCGTGCTGCAGGCCGCCGAGCACATCGCCCGCGACAAGCCGGTGGTCGTCAACTACTGCGACTTCACCTGCTACTGGGACGCCGACGACTTCGCCACCTACCTGTCCTCCGGCGCGGTGACCGGCGGTGCCATCCCGGCCTACCGCGGCTTCCACCCGCACATGCTGCACTCGACCTCCTACGCCTACCCGCGGCTGGAGGGGGAGTGGGTCGTCGACATCCAGGAGAAGCAGCCCTGGACCGACGACCCGAGCTCGGAGTTCGCCTCGTCGGGCACCTACGGCTTCGCCAGCGGCCAGGTGCTGCTGGACGCCCTGGCCCGCCAGGTCGAGGCCGGACACGACCTCAAGGGCGAGTACTACCTGAGCCTGACCTACAAGAGCGTCCTGGAGATGGGCCTGTCGGTCGGTGTCTACGAGCTCCAGCACTTCATGCAGTGGGGCACGCCGCAGGACCTCGAGGAGTACCGCGAGTGGTCGACGGCGATGGCGCACTGGGTGCGCGGCCCGGCCGAGCCCGAGCCCGGCGCCACCCGCGTCGTGCTGGCCAGCGGTGCCGGCAGGCGCTTCGCCGACCTCGGTTACCCGCGGCCCAAGCCGCTGCTGGACGTGGCCGGCCGCACGTTGCTGGAGCACGCGCTGCTCGCCGTCCCGGGCTCGGAGTCGGTCGTCGTCACCCGCGCCGACCTCGGTGACGGCGGCGAGGTCGCCCGGCTCGCCGTCGCCCAGGGCGCCCGGGTCGTGGAGCTGGAGCGGCTCTCCCGCGGTCAGGCCGACTCGGCGCTGCAGGGACTGCTCCCGCTCCGGGAGAGCGCGCCGGACCTGCCGGTGACGGTCACGTCGTGCGACGCGGTGCCGCGGCCGGCGCCCGGTGCCCTGGCCCGGGCGCTGCAGGCCGCCGGCGAGGACGGCCTCGTCGTCTGGGTCGCCCCCGGCTACCGGCTGGCCCGGCGCCGGCCGCAGCAGTACGGCTGGGTGACCTGGGACGACCGCGGCGTGGTCGACCGCACCTGGCTCAAGGAGGCACCGGACGACCCGGCCACCGCCGGTGTCATCATCGGGACGTTCAGCTTCCCGTCGTCCGCCCGCGCCGTCGCCGACGTCGAGGAGCTGCTGGCCAGCGACGAGACCGTCAACGGGGAGTACTACCTCGACAGCCTGGTGCGCCGCTGCACCGCCGCGGGCCGGCCCGTGGTGGCGCTGCTGCTCGACAGCTTCGTGTCGCTCGGCACCCCGGACGAGTACGAGACCTTCCGGTACTGGCAGAGCTGCTTCCACAAGTGGGTGCACCACCCCTACGCCCTCGCGGCCGACCCGATGGTCACGCCGACCGCGCGTGCCGAGCTGGACCGTGCCTTCCACGACTTCGTCCCGGCCGTCAGCGGCCGGACGTGGACGTGACGAGGGGCCCTGCGATGACGTGCACCGGAGCGGGGGACCGGTCGTGACGGGCTCACTGGCACGTTTCGTGCTCGTCGGCGGCACCACCGTGGCCATCGACGCCGTCGTCTACCAGCTGCTGCTGCTCGCCGACGTCCCGCACGGGTGGGCCAAGGCGCTGGGCTTCGTCGCCGGTGCCGTCTTCGCCTACGTGGCCAACTGGCGGTTCACCTTCCGGGGCGAGTCGCACCGCTGGTCGCTGGTGGCCTTCGTCGCCGTGTACCTCTGCGCCCTGGGCCTCAACGTCGGGGTCAACGCCCTCGTGCTCGCCGTCCTCGACGACGGCCGCACCTGGCAGGTCGCGGCGGCGTTCCTGGTCGCCACCGGGGTCTCCGCGGCGTGGAACTTCCTCGGCATGGCTCGCTTCGTCTTCCGGTCGCCCGCTGGCGACCCCCAGCACCAGGAGGTGGCCCGCCGCCATGACTGAGTCCCACACGCCCGGGTCCCACACGCCCGGGTCCCACACGCCCGGGTCCCGCACCCCGCGGTTCAGCCTGGTCGTCCCCTGCTACAACGAGGCGGCTTCCCTCCCGGAGCTGGTGCTCCGCGCCCGGTTCACCGCCGAGGCCGGGGACGGCGAGGTGGTGCTCGTCGACAACGGCAGCACCGACGACACCCCGGAGGTCCTCGCCCGGCTGCTCGACCCGGCCGACGACCGCGTCCGCTCCATCCGGGTCGACCCCAACCGGGGGTACGGCTGGGGGATCACCTCCGGGCTGGCCGCGACCCGCGCGCCGATCGTCGGCTGGACGCACGCCGACCTCCAGACCGACCCCGCCGACGCCCTGCGCGCCGTCGCCGCGATGGAGGGCGCCGGCCGGGTGCTGGTCAAGGGGCGCCGCTACGGCCGGCCGCTCGCCGACCGGGTGTTCACCGCGGGCATGAGCGTGTTCGAGACGGTGCTGCTGCGCCGCCGGCTGTCGGACATCAACGCCCAGCCGACCATGTTCCCGCGCGAGCTCATGGACAGCTGGGGGGATCCGCCCCTGGACTTCTCCCTCGACCTGTTCGCCCTGTACACCGCCGCCGAGCGGGGCTACGAGATCCGGCGGGTGCCGGTCGTCTTCGCGCCCCGACGGTTCGGCACGTCGTCCTGGAACGTCGACCTGGCCGCCAAGCGCAGGTTCATCAAGCGGACGGTCGACTTCAGTCTGGCGCTGAGGAAGCAGCTGTGACCCTGGTCGTGGCCCACCGACGGAACCTGCCGGCCGAGCTGGCCGGCACCCCGCGCGAGCTGGGCATCGAGATGGACATCCGGTCCTACGGTGACCGGCTGGTCGTCACCCACGAGCCCTTCGACCCCGGCGTGGACCTCGAGGAGTGGCTGGACGCCTACGCGCACGCCTTCCTCGTCGCCAACGTGAAGGAGGAGGGGCTCGAGGAGCGCGTGGAGGCGTCCCTGGGCGCGCGCGGCATCGAGCAGTGGACCTACCTCGACCAGTCCTTCCCGTTCATGGTCCGGACCCTGCGCCGCGGCGAGAGCCGGTGCATGGCCCGCATCTCGGAGTACGAGTCGGTGCGCACCGTCCTGGCGCTGCAGCCGCGGGCGCAGTGGGTCTGGCTGGACTCCTTCACCGGCGCGCTGCCGCCGCGCGAGGACCTCGCGCTGCTGGCCGGCACCGGGTACCGCGTGATGGTCGTGAGCCCCGAGCTGCAGGCGCGCGACCCCGAGCCCGAGGTCGAGGGGATCCGCGCCGCGCTGGCCGAGGCGGGGCTGGCGCTGGACGCCGTCTGCACGAAGAGGCCGGCGCTGTGGGCCTGAGGGGACTGGGTCCACGGCAGAAGCTGCTCGTCGGAGGGGCCCTGCTGCTCCGGGTGGCGCTGCTCGCCCTGCTCGTCCCGGCGATCCAGCGGGCGTGGTTCGCGCCCTTCGTCGAGCTGTTCCTCGACCAGCCCTCGTTCACCCCGTGGACGGCGTGGCAGGCGGCCGGCGGCGTCGACCACGCGTTCCCGTACGGGCCGCTCATGCTCGTCTGGTTCGGCACCTTCGGGGCCCTCACCTCGTGGTTGCCCGTCCCGTGGGCGGTGCAGCTGGGCATGGCGATCGGGGTCCTGGTCGCCGACCTGCTGATCACCTGGCTGCTGCTGCGTTCCGCGGGACCGCGGCCGGGGCGCGCCGTCGTGCTCGCTGCCGTGTCGCCGATCGTGCTCTACGCCGCCTACGTGCACGGCCAGCTCGACCTGGTCCCGACGCTGCTGATGTTCGTCTCGGTGCTGGCCTTCCGCCGGCGCTCCTGGTCGACGGCCGGGCTGGCGGCCGGTCTGGCCATCGCGGTGAAGGCGAGCTCGGTGCTCATCGTGCCCTTCGCCCTGCTGTTCCTGGTGCGCAACAGCCGCTACCGCGCCGGCCTCGGGCCCTACCTGACCGGCCTGCTCCCCGGCGTGGTGCTGTTCGCGCTGCCCACGTCCTCCGCCGGCTACCGCGCCATGGTCCTCGGGACCCCGACCTTCGGTGCCGCCGTCGACTACGTGGTCGCACTGGGCCCGGGCCTGAACCTGGTGCTGCTGCCCGTCGTGTACGCGGCGCTGCTCGCCGTGCTGTGGCGCTTCCGCCGGGCCAACCCCGACCTGGTCTTCACGGTGACGGCGGTGGGCCTGGCGGCCGTGCCGCTGCTGACCCCGGCCTCGCCGGGCTGGTTCCTGTGGTCGGTGCCCCTCCTCGCGATCATCGCCGCCGGTACCGGGCCCCGGGTCCGCGCCGCGGTGTTCGTGTTCTGGGTGGCCGTGACGGTCTCCCAGGCCGTCTCGGCCAGCGGTGCCGCGCCCCGGTGGGACGCCCCGCAGGTCGGCGCGGGCTTCGTCGACGTCGACCGCGGCGCCCTCGGCCTGCCGGTCTGGCTGCTGGACCTGCTGGCGACCACCGCGGTGGTCGCCGGGGCGATCGCGCTGGCGATGGTCCTGCGCGGAGCGCTGGAGCAGTACGACGTCTACCGGCTCTCCCGCGCCCCGCTGTCCATGGCCGTCGCCGGCGACAGCGGCACCGGCAAGGACACGCTGTGCATCTCGCTGTCCGACGTCTTCGGTGAGCAGGCGACGTCGTTCCTCATGGGCGACGACTACCACCTCTACGAGCGGCACGCCCCGCTGTGGAACGTCACCACCCACCTGGACCCGGCCGCCAACGACCTGCCGCGGCTGACCCGCGACACCTTCCGCCTGCTCGCCGGCGAGGAGGTGTGGTGCCGCCACTACGACCACGCCCGCGGCCGGTTCACCAAGCAGCGACCGATCGCCCACCGGGAGCTCGTGGTGGTCAGCGGCCTGCACGCGCTCACCAGCGGGGACGTCCGCGCCACGGTCGACCTCACGGTCTTCACCGACATGGACGAGCCGCTGCGCCGCCGGCTGAAGATCGAGCGCGACGTGGGTGAGCGTGGCCACGCGCTGGCCTCGGTCCAGGCCTCGATCGACCGGCGGGAGCCGCACCGCAACCGCTACATCCTGCCGCAGCGGCCGCTGGCCGACGTCGTGCTGCGGCTGGAGTCCGAGCGGCCGCTCCCACCCGAGGACCAGCCGCTGGACGCCCCGCTGTCGCTGCAGGTGGTGGCCCGCCTGCGCGGCCTGGCCTTCGCCGAGCGGCTCGTGCGGGCCCTCACCGCGGTCGGTGGGGTGCCGGCGCACCTGGAGTACCTCGACGAGCCCGGCGCCGTGGAGATCGTCGTGTCGCCCGGCCCGCTGACCACCGCCGACGTGCGCGACATCGCCGATCACCTGCTCGACCGGCCGGAGGAGCTCTTCGTCGGCGAGCCCGTGTGGCTGGGCGGCAGCCGGGGCGTGATGCAGTTGATCCTGGTCCTGGCGATGCTCGAGCGTCGCCGCAACAGCTTGGAGTCCAGTCTCCGATGACCACCCCGCGCCTGCCGTCGCTGGCGATCTTCGACCTCGACGACACCCTGTACCCCTACGAGCCCAGCCACCGGGCGGGGACCGCGGCCCTGGTGCAGTTCGCCGCCAAGGAGCTCGGCGTCAAGGAGCGCGCCTTCCTCGACGTGTGGGACGGTGCCCGCAAGCGGGTCAAGGACCGGCTGGGTGCGACCGGCAGCTCGCACAGCCGGCTCCTCTACGCCCACGAGGCGATCGAGATGCTGGGGCTGCGCAGCCAGCCCGGGCTGGCGCTGGCCATGGGTCAGGCGTACTGGCGCAAGTACCTGCTGGCCGCCAAGCTGCGCCCGGGCGCCCGTGACCTGCTCAGCTCGCTGCGCTTCAACAACATCCCGATCGCCATCGTCACCGACCTCACCGCGGAGATCCAGTTCCGCAAGATGGTGCACCTCGAGCTCGACCAGGTCGTCGACCACGTCGTGGTCTCCGAGGAGGCCACGACCGACAAGGTGGGCCTGGAGCCCTTCCGCGTGCTGTTCGACCGGCTCCCGCGGCAGGAGTCCGCGCACGTGTGGTTCGTCGGCGACTCGGTGGCCGACGTGTCCTGCATCGAGCGCCTGGTCGCCGACGGCCTCATCGAGTCCGGGACCGGCTGGCTGCTGGCCGGGCGCGGCGAGGCCCCGCCCGGCGCGCTCACCTGGTCGCGCCTGGAACAGATCGAGGACGCCCTGCACGCGCTCATACCGGGCGCGCGGGAGGCGTCGGCATGAGCGCGGGGGTGCGGGACCGGGCACCGATCCCGGCGGTGGACGGTGGCGCCGACGCCTCGCCCTCCCGCACACCCGCGGTGCGGGAGGGCCGGGCGGCCCTCGGGCTGTTCCTCGCCCTCGAGGTGGCGTTGCTGGGGGTCCTGCGGCTCTGGCAGCCGCGCTTCTTCTACGTCGACGACAAGATGGCGCAGTACCTGCCGGTCTGGCACTGGCTGGGTCAGCGCGTCTCGTGGACCGGCGTCCCCCTCGTCGACCCCGACCAGGGATCGGCCGGTGCGCTGGTGGCCGACCTGCAGTACGGCACCCTGGACCCGTTCCACTGGCTGCTGGCCTGGGTCATCGGGCGGATGGACGGACTCAACCTGGCCGGCTGGGGGCTGCACGTCCTCGCCGTGGTGGTCCTCGGGGGTGGGCTCGTGGCCCTGGGGACGCGGCTGGGCCTGGGTGCCGGGTGGGCCGGGCTGGCCGCCTTCGGCGCCGCCAACTCGGGGTTCCTGATCTGGTACGCGGCGTCGTGGTGGCCGGCGGCCTGGGGGACCGCGCTGCTGCCGTGGCTGTGGTGGGGCCTGATCGGCCGGAGCGCTTGGGCCGCCCCCTGCGCCGCCCTGGCCGCCTACCTCCTGGGCACCTCCGGCTATCCGTACACGCTCCCCTTCGCCGCGCTCGTCGTGGTCGGCGTCGTCCTCGAGCAGTCCCTCGTCGCCAGGGACTGGCGGGCCTGGCGCGTGCCCGGCCTGGTCGTCCGCCTCGGCGCGGCCGCCGGCGGACTGCTGATGGCCGCGCCCGGACTGCTCGCGGCGGCGGGCATGACGCCGTACACCCAGCGCGCGGAGGCCACGGTCGACGCCCGTGGCAACGCGGGCACGTTCATCCCGAACCTGGCCGACGTCCTGGTCGGTGGACCGACCCTGTCCTCGGAGGTCAGCGGGTGGTGGGGGAGCATCCTGCCCCCGGCGGTGATGGCGACGGCGTGGTTCGCCCTGCCGCTGCTGGCGCTCGTGCGCTGGTCCCACCTGCGCGGTCGCCTCGTGCGGGGCGTGCCCGGGCTCGTGACCGCGGCCCTGCTCGTGCTGGCGTCGGTCGTCGCGACGCAGACCCCGACCGACGTCGGGACGCTGCGACTGCCCTTCCGCTACGTCGTCGTGCTCGAGGTCGTCCTGCCGCTCCTCGTCGCGCTGCTGGTCGCCGCTGCGGGCATCGACCCGTCGCGTCGGCGCGTGGCGGTCGCGGCGTCGCTGATCCTGCTCCAGGGGCTCCTGGCCCTGGCGCGGGTACCGGTGCTCGCCGCCTGGCACCTGGGGGTCGCCGTCGTCGGGATCGGCGTCATCGCCGCGTTCGGGCTCTTCGTGCGCCGCTCGGGGACGCAGCGGACCGGGCGGGCTGCGCTGGCCGTGCTGTGCGCCGCCACGCTCGCCGCGCCTCTCGCGAGCGTCGGGGCGAGCGTGCGGTTGAACGACGTCGTCACCACGGCGCAGGGCGGCGAGGCCACCGGACTGCCGACCCGGGGGCTGTACGACCGCGAGCTGTGGCCGGCGAGCGTCCAGGGCTTCCGGGAGGCCTCGCTCGAGCCGGGGCTGAACGCCTCGGTGCTCATCTGGGGGTCCGCCGGCGTCGACCGGGGCCTGTCGCTCGGCGTCCCGATCGGCAGCGCCGCGCTGTTCTCCGACGTCCGGCCCGGGTTCGGGTACACCTCGCTCGGTCAGGCCGGCTGGGCGGCCCGCTGGTGCCAGGACTACCTCGGTCAGTCCGCGACCTGCGCCGACGCGGTCGACCGGCTGCTCGAGACCGTCCCCGGCACCGACCGCACCTGGCTCGAGGTCACCGCCAAGGACGTCCTCCTGCTCGACACCCGGACCCCGCCGGAGGTGTTCGACTCCCTGGAGGACCGGTGGGAGCGGATCGGCGAGCAGGGCGGTTTCGTCCGTTACGAGCGCGTCGACCCCACCGAGGGGCGCGTGACCTGGACGGGAGACGGCGTCACCGACCTGTCGGCCCTCGACGTCGGCCCGGAGAGCGAGAGCTACTCGGTCACCTGGTCGGCCGACTCCGACGCGCGGGTGCTGACCCGCACCCTCTGGTGGCCGGGGTACGAGGCGACGCTCGACGGTCGGCCACTGGAGGTCCGGGCCGTCGACCGGACGGTCATCGCGGTGGACCTGCCGGCGGAGGGCGGCTCCGGTGAGCTGCGCATCTCCTTCAGTCCCCCGGGCCGGACGCTCGGTCTGGCCGCGGTGGCCGTCGGCGGGCTCGTCGTCCTCGGTGCCGTCGGCTGGGAGCTCGTCCGCCGTCGTCGGCACGCCTCGTTCTGACACCCGAGGTTCTGACACCCGAGCCGTTGCGGGGCGGTCGACGGCCCGTGCCGTGGCGCCGCCCCGGCCGCTCGGGGTCATTCCCCGCCCGGGGCGCGGGGCACCCCCCGCCGCTGCGGCCGGTGGCCGGCGACCTGCCGGTCCTGCCTGACGCCTGACGCCCGACGCCCGACGCCCGACGCCCGACGCCCGACGCCCTGGTGTCCTGGTGTCCTGGTGCCGGCCGCCCGTGGTGTGCCCTCCCGCCTCGGGGCGGACCGTGACCGCGCGGGCGCCGCGCCGGCGCCGGCCCTCGCGGTCCCGGTCCTCGGCGCCGGCTGCCGGCGGGGGCGTCCTCGGCGCCGCTGCCCAGCTGCCCGGGTTGCGACAGGGGGCGTCCCCGCTGGTGCGGGAACGCCCCCTGTCGCCCGGCCGGTGCCGGGAGGAACGGGCCTCAGCGGAGGGCGACCACCGGTGTCCCCGTGCCCGTCTGGGTGATGGTGCCGTGCTGGAACTGCTGTGACCGCACGGTGCCGGAGACCCGCTCGTCGCCCGTGGGGTACCCCAGCGCGCCACCCTCGCCGCCCTGGGCGTCGTAGGCCCGGGAGAGGTCCCCGATCACCGCGTGCGCCCCGGTGGCCGGTGACCAGTGCACCCGCCCGCGCTGGAAGGCCTGGGTCAGACCGCTGTCGCGCGTGGCGTAGGCCGAGGAGGTCGGGTAACCCAGCCGGCCGGACTCCCCGGACAGGGCGTCGTAGGCCGTCGACAGCGGCCGGAGGACGGCGAAGCCCCCGGTGGCCGGCGACCAGTGGATGCGGCCGTTCTGGAAGGCCTGCGTCCAGCCGTTGCCGGCCGTCGCGTACCGGTCGCTGACCGGGTAGCCCAGCGGTCCGGACTCCCCGCGCGCCGAGTCGTACACCGACGAGATCGGGTTGAGCACCGCCCGGGCGCCGGTGGTCGGGGACCAGTGGATCCGGCCCCGCTGGAAAGGCTGGGTCCAGCCGTTGTCCGCGGTCGCGTAGCGGCCGCCGACCGGATAGCCCAGGACGCCGGCCTCCCCCCGGAGGGCGTCGTAGGCGGCCGACACCGGGCCGATCACCGCGTGTGCCCCGGTGGCGGGGGAGTGGTGGATGCGGCCGTTCTGGAACGCCTGGGTCTGCCCGTTGTCCCGCGTCGCGTAGGCGGCCGAGGTCGGGTAGCCCAGCGGTCCGGCCTCACCCTGCTGCGCCGCGTACGTGGAGGCGATCGCGTCGAGGACGACGCGGGCGCCGGTCGAGGGCGACCAGGAGATCCGGCCGTGCTGGAAGGACTGGGTCCAGCCGCCGCCGGGTGCGGCCGCCCGGGCGCCCACGGGGTACCCGAGCGGGCCGGACTCGCCGCGCAGCGCGTCGTAGGCAGGGCTCAGCGGCGTGAGGACGGCGTGTGCGCCGGTGGCCGGTGAGGAGTGGATCCGGCCGTTGGCGAACACCTGGGTCCAGCCGTTGCCCGGCGTCGCGTAGCGCTCGCCGCTGGGCAGGCCCAGCGCTCCCGTCGGCCCCCCCGCGGCCGTGTAGGCGGTGGCGATGTCCGCGAGCACGGCGCGGGTCCCGCTGGACGTCGACACGACCAGCCCACCGGTGAAGGTCTGCGCCTCGACACCGGCGGAGACGGTGGTCCGGTCGGCGGTCGGGGCGCCGAGCGCCCCGAGGACGCCGCCCAGGGCCGACCACCGGGTGGCCACGTCGCCCGTGACGGTGCGCGCCCCGCCGGAGGTGACCACCAGCCAGCCGTTCTCGAACCGCTGGGCGGTGCTGCCCGACGGCGCGGTGACCTGCTCGGCGGCGGGCCAGCCGAGCGCGCCGGTGTGCCCGCCGAGGGCGTCGTAGGCGGCCAGCACCGGGGCACGCAGCGACGTGGCCGGGGTGGCGGGACCGTCGAGGATCCGGCCGTTCTGGAACGCCTGCGACGTCCCGCCCGTCCCGCCCGCCGCGGCCGGGCCGGCCGTGGGCTCGCCCAGCGGGCCGCCGCCGCCGCCGAGAGCGGCGTACTGCGCGCCGATCCCACCCTCCACGGTCCGCACCGTGCCGCCGGCGCTGATCACGATGGTGCCGTTGCGGAAGGCCTGGCCCACGCCGCCGGCGGTCGTCGCGTACTGGGCCCCCACCGGGTACCCGAGGGGACCGGACTCCCCGCGGCGGGCGTCGTAGGCGGCCGACATCGCGCCGGTGACCGCGTGCGCCCCCGTGGTGGGCGACCAGTGGATGCGGCCGCGCTGGAACGCCTGGGTGAAGCCGTCCCCCGGCGTGGCGTAGCGGTCGCTGGTCGGGTAGCCCAGCGTCCCGGACTCGCCGCGCAGCGCGTCGTAGGCCTGCGAGATCGGCCCGATCACCGCGCGGGCGCCGGTGGTGGGTGACCAGTGGACGCGGCCGTTCTGGAAGGCCTGGGTGAGGCCGTTGCCCGCGGTCGGGTACTGCTCGGTGACCGGGTAGCCGAGCGGGCCGGACTCGCCGCGCAGCCCGTTGTAGACCGGCGAGAACACGCCGCGCACGATGTGCGCACCGGTGGCCGGGGACCAGTGGATGCGCCCGTTCTGGAAGGTCTGGGTGAAGCCCCCGTTCGGGGTGGCGTAGCGGCCGCCGGTCGGGTAACCGAGGAACCCGCCCTCGCCGCCGACGCTGTCGTAGAGCGCGGACACGGGGCCGATGACGGCGTGCGCCCCCGTGGCGGCCGTCCAGTGGATCCGGCCGGACTGGAAGGGCTGGGTCCAGCCGCTGTTGGCGGTGGGGTACCGGCCGCCGGTCGGGTAGCCCAGCGGCCCGCCCTCGCCGCCGAGCGCGTCGTAGGCCCCCGACAGCGGGGTGATGACGGCGTGCGCGCCGGTCACCTGGTGGTAGTGGATCCGGCCGCGCTGGAACGCCTGCGTGAGCCCGCCCCAGGCGGTCGGGTACTGGTTGCCGACCGCGTCGCCGAGCGGGCCGGAGCCGGCGCCGTTCGCGTCGTAGGCCGCGCTGATCGGCCCGAGCACGCTGTAGCTGACCTGGGTGCTCCCGAACCAGTCCGTGAACATCCGCCAGAAGTTGCGGTTGCCGTAGGACGAGCAGCCGTCACCGGTGCCGTACATGTTGCCCAGCGCCGCACCGTTGGGCTGGTACGGCGTGTAGATGTAGAGGGCCGCCGTGGCGCGGGTCGCGAGGTAGACCTCGGAACCTCCGCACCCGGTGTTCGGGTGGTACTGCACGTAGGTGGTCGTGAAGGGCTTGTAGCGGTAGTTGCCCGGGTTCTTGACGTAGCGCTGGTACTGCCACGCGGCCTTGTAGACCTGGTTGTAGAACCCGTAGAACTGCGCGTCGCAGGGCGCGGTGTCCGGGCAGGCGTAACCGGTCGCCTTGTCGTACTGCGTGCTCGACGGGGAGTCGTCGCTGACCAGCGTCTGCTCCTTCTGCAGGAGCACCAGGAGCACCATCGGGTTGACGCCGCAGGCCTGGGCGACCTTCCAGATGATCATCGAGGCCCGCTCGCCGCCGGCGCCCTGGTAGGGCCCGCACTGGGCGTCGCCGGGCCGGCTCCAGGTGTCCTGGCGGTAGTCGCGCAGACAGGTGTGACCGGCCGCGCAGGAGGGGCGCTTGGCCTCGAGGAAGGACTGGATGCCGACCGGGCTCATCGTGTCGGCGTTGAGGAACACCGAGTCGGCGATGATGTTGCCCGCCTGGAAGGTCCGGCCGTCTGCGGCCTGCGCCGGCGCTGTGGGCCCGGTGAGCAGGGTGGCCAGGACCACCGCCGGGACGAGCAGCGCCAGCAGCCTGCCGGCCCGCCGGAACAGCCGGGTGCCCGAGCGCATCAGAGCGCCACCTCGCGCTCGTCGGACTCCAGGTCGCCCGTCCCGGACGAGTAGGTGACCGACACCCGCCAGGTCCCGGACGCGTCCGCGGGCAGGTCGGCGGCCAGGCCGACGCAGTCGGTGGACGACGGACCGGGTTCGGCCTCGGACTCGCCGGTGACGGTGCTCCCGTCCTCCCCGGTGGCGGTCACCGTGCACGTCCCGCCGAGCTCGACGACGCCCTGGACGAAGGCGCCGACCTGCAGCCGGCCGTCGGCGACCTCGGTGTAGGTGACGACCACCCCTCGCTCGGTCACGGGGGCGTCGGTCTGCACCGCGTCGACCTCCTCCGACGGCGGGTCGCCGACCGGTGGCCCCTCGGTGGTGGCGTCGGCGGCGGACGAGGCTGCCGCGTCGTCGTCGGCCCCGCCGGTGCACCCCGACAGCAGGAGGGCACCGCCCAGCAGCGCGAGCGCCACCCGGCCGGCCGGGTGGGCTCGACGGCGCGTGTCAGGACGGGGGACGGCAGAGGAGGCCACGAACACCCACCGACGATAAGTGAGCGAGACTTGACTCCCCGTGACTGACCGGAGCGTGTGAGGGATGGGTCCGGTTCGATCGGTCCCGTCCGTCCCGCTCGTCCCAGGCGTCACGGGGGCCACTCCCGGGACGGGTGGACCGGAGCTCGGCCGGCCGCGCCTCGTAGGGTCGGGCCGTGAGTGAGCACCCGGTCCCGGCCGCCCTCCGGGCGGTGGCGGTGACCTACTCGCCGGGCGAGGCCCTCGAGGGGTTCGTCGAGTCCCTCGGGCGGGCGACCACCGGGCCGGTCGAGGTCGTGCTCGCCGACAACGGCTCCACCGACGGCGTCCCGGAGGACGTCGCGGCCCGCTACGGGCACGTCCGGCTGCTGCGCACCGGCGGCAACATCGGCTACGGCGCCGCGGTCAACGCCGGGCTCGCCGGCGCGGGTGGCCGCTACGCGCTGGTGGCCAACCCCGACGTCCGCTTCGAGGACGGCGCCGTCGACGAGCTGCTCGCCGTGGCCGCGCGGTGGCCGCGCGCGGCGACGGTCGGCCCGGCCATCCGCACGCCCGAGGGGGAGCTGTACCCGTCGGCGCGCGACCTGCCGCGGCTGTCGACCGGCGCGGGGCACGCGCTGCTGGGCTGGGCGTGGCCGGCCAACCCCTGGACGGCGCGCTACCGCCGCGAGCGCGAGGCGCCGCGCGAGCGCACCGCCGGGTGGCTGTCGGGCTCCTGCTTCCTCGTCGACCTCGAGGCGTTCTGGTCGGTGGGCGGCTTCGACCCCGGCTACTTCATGTACTTCGAGGACGTCGACCTCGCCGACCGCCTCGGCCGGGCCGGCTACCTGCACGTCTACGCGCCGTCGGCGGTCGTCGTCCACGAGGGCGGGCACGCCACCCGCCGCGAGCCGCACCGCATGCAGCGGGTGCACCACACCAGCGCGCTGCGCTACCTCTCCGGGCAGCACCCCGGCGTCCGCAACGCCCCGCTGCGGGCGGGCCTGCGCGCCGGCCTCGGCGCCCGGCTGCTCCTCTCCTACGTCAGCGGACGGGTCGCCGCCGGGGCCCGCTTCCAGCGCCGTGCCGACGACGTCGGCCGGAGCGCCCGCCTCCGTGGCAGTCGAAGGGCAGGTGCATGAGGCACGCGGTGATCATGGCCGGCGGCTCCGGCACGCGGCTGTGGCCGCTGTCGCGCGCCGCACGGCCCAAGCAGCTGCTCGACGTCGTCAGTGGCGGTGTCGCCGGGGACGCCGGCGACGGGCGGGCGCACAGCCTGCTGGCCGAGGCCTCCGCCCGGCTGGAGACCGTGCTGCCCGCCGAGCGGATCTGGGTGTGCACCGCGGCCCGCTACGGCGCGCAGGTGCAGGCCGCGCTGCCGCGGCTGCGGCCCGACCGGCTGGTGCTCGAGCCGGTGGCCCGCGACACCGCGAACGCCGTCGGGCTGACCGCCGCGCTGGTGGCCGAGGCCGACCCCGACGCCGAGCTCGCCGTCGTCAGCGCCGACCACGTGATCCGGCCGGTCGAGCGCTTCGCCGCGGCGCTCGGCACCGCCTACGACGCCCTGGCCGCCCGTCCGCGGGCGCTGGTCACGCTCGGCATCCGGCCCACCGCGCCGGCCACCGGCTTCGGCTACGTGCGCCGCGGCGCGCCGACCGGGGTGGCGGGCGTGGCCGAGGCCGCCGCGTTCAAGGAGAAGCCCGACCGCGCCACCGCCGAGGCCTACCTCGCGTCGGGGGAGTACCTGTGGAACTCCGGGATGTTCGTGTGGCGGGCCCGCACGGTCCTCGACGCGCTGGCCGAGCACCTGCCGGCGACGGCGGAGGGGCTCGCGCGGGTGGTCGCCGCGCCCGCCGGGCCGCGGCGCGACGCCGTCCTGGCCGAGGTGTTCCCGACCCTGCCGAAGACCAGCGTCGACTACGCCGTCCTGGAGCCGGCCGCCACCGAGCCGGGCCGGGTGCTCGTCGCCGACCTCGACGCCGAGTGGCTCGACGTGGGCTCGTGGCCGGCGCTCGCCCAGACCCTGGCCTCGGCCGACGGCAACGCCGTCGCGGGGCTCGCGGTGACCGTCGACAGCGCGGGCAACATCGTCTTCAGCGACGACCCGGAGCACGTGGTGGCGCTGGTCGGCGTCCGCGACAGCGTCGTCGTCGCCACCGCCGACGTCACGATGGTCTGCCCCGTGGCCGACGCCGAGCGGGTCAAGCAGCTGCTGGCCGCCGTCGAGCAGCGGTTCGGTCCCCGGTACAGCTGAGGGGCGTGGTCGAATGCCCCCCATGCAGACCTCAGACGTCGCAGCTGTCGTGTCCGGCGGGGCCTCCGGCCTCGGGGAGGCCACCACCCGCGCGCTGGTGGCGCGGGGCGCCGCGGTGACCATCGTCGACCTCAACGAGGAGCGCGGGAACGCGCTGGCCGCCGAGCTGGGCGGCGCCACGACGTTCGTCCGCACCGACGTCACCGACGAGGACCAGGTCGCCGCCGCGGTCGCCGACGCCACGACGAAGGACCGGCCGCTGCGCATCGCGGTCAACTGCGCCGGCATCGGCTGGGCGCAGCGCACGGTGGGCAAGGGCAACGTGCCCCACGACCTCGACCCGTTCCTGCGCACGGTCATGGTCAACCTGGTCGGCACCTTCAACGTGCTGCGCCTGGCCGCCGCCGCGATGGCCGCCACCGAGCCGGAGGAGGACGGCGAGCGCGGGGTCGTCGTCAACACCGCCTCGATCGCCGCCTACGACGGGCAGATCGGCCAGGTCGCCTACGCCGCCTCCAAGGGCGGGATCGTGGGCATGACGCTGCCGGCCGCGCGCGACCTGTCCAGCGTGGGCGTGCGGGTGTGCACCATCGCCCCCGGGCTGGTCGACACCCCGCTGCTGGGCAGCCTGCCCGAGGAGGCCCGCCAGGCCCTCGCCGCCGGCATCCCGTTCCCCAAGCGGCTCGGCCGTCCCGACGACTTCGCCCGGCTGGCGCTCGACATCGTCGAGCACGGCTACCTCAACGGTGAGGTGATCCGGATGGACGGCGCCCTGCGCATGGCCCCCCGCTGACCCCCGCCCGCACCCCGCTCCCGTCTCCCTCTTCCCCGGAGATCCGCGTGACCACCTCGCTGCCGGCCCCGACCCCGCCGGCACCCGCCCCGCTGCCGGCCGGCACCGGCGCCGCCCCGGACTTCACCGACTGCTGGCGGCCGGTCTGGCGCTTCGACCTGCGGGCGGTCCTCCGGCCGCACCAGCGCAGCGCCGGTGACCCCACCATGCAGTGGGACGGCGACGCCGTCTGGCGCACGACGACGACGCCCTGCGGGCCGGCCACGGTGCGCATCACGCTGCGGTGCGGCGAGGTGGTGGTGGCCGCGTGGGGACCGGGTGCGGAGTGGGCCGGGACGGCGGTGCCCGGCTGGCTGGGCGCCGACGACGACCCCGAGGGGTTCGAGCCGGGCCACCACCGGCTGGTCGGCGCGATCGCCCGCCGCGCGCCCGACCTGCGGCTCGGCCGGACCGGTCGCACCTGGGACGCCCTCGTCCCGGCGGTCCTGGAGCAGAAGGTCACCGTCGTCGAGGCGCACCGCGTCTGGCGGGCGCTGCTGCGGCTGGCCGGGGACCCCGCGCCCGGTCCGGCGCCGACGGGGATGCGGGTGCTGCCCTCGCCGCGCCGCCTGCGCGAGGTGACCGACTGGGAGTGGCACCGCTGCGGCCTCGACGGGGCCCGGCGGCGGGCGCTGCTGCACGTCGCCTCGGTGGCGCACGCGCTGGAGCCCGACGGCGGCTGCGACTCCCCGGGCCTGCAGCGGAGGCTCCGGACGGTCCCCGGCATCGGCGTCTGGACGGCCGCCGAGGTGGTCCAGCGGGCGCTGGGCTGCCCCGACACGGTCAGCTACGGCGACTACCACCTGAAGAACCTGGTGGGCTGGTCGCTGGCCGGCCGCAAGACAGACGACGACGGGATGATGGAGCTGCTCGAGCCCTGGCGCGGTCACCGGCAGCGGGTGGTCCGGCTGCTGGCCATCGGCGGGAGCATGCCGCCCCGGCGCGGCCCCCGGACCGCGCCGACCGACCACCGCCGCATCTGATGAAGGACCCCTCTGCCCCCCGCCACTCGCAGGCTCGCGGCGGGACCCTGCAGAGGGCCGCGTGTCCTCCCGCACCGCAGCGCATCCTCACGCACCGTGTGCGGTAGGCGCTAGCGGCCGTCGAGCAGGCCGAGCAGGTAGTCGCCGTAGCCGCTCTTGCCCAGGGGCTCGGCGGCGCGGCGCAGGCCGTCGTTGTCGAGCCAGCCCTGCCGCCAGGCGACCTCCTCGATGCAGCCGATCTTGAGGCCCTGCCGCTCCTCGACCACCGAGACGAACTCCGTGGCCTGGCGCAGCGAGGTGAAGGTCCCGGTGTCGAGCCACGCGGTGCCCCGGTCGAGCACGGTGACGGTCAACCGGCCCTGGTGCAGGTAGTGCTCGTTGACGGCGGTGATCTCCAGTTCGCCGCGCGCGCTGGGCGAGATGCCGCGGGCGACCTCGACCACCGACGACTCGTAGAAGTACAGCCCCGGGACGGCGTAGGAGCTCTTCGGCCGCGCCGGCTTCTCCTCGATCGAGAGGACCCGGCCCTCGCGATCGAAGTGCACGACGCCGTAGTCGGCCGGGTTGGCCACGTGGTAGGCGAAGACGTGCCCGCCGTCGGGCTCGGGCAGCCGGCCCAGCGCCGTCCCGAGTCCGGCGCCGTAGAAGATGTTGTCGCCCAGGACCAGGGCCACCGACTCGTCCCCGACGAAACCCGCGCCGATGAGGAAGGCCTGCGCCAGCCCCTCGGGCCGCTCCTGCACGCCGTACTCGATGCGCATCCCGAGCCGGGTGCCGTCGCCGAGCAGCGCACGGAAGGCGGCCTGGTCGGCGGGGGTGGTGATCACCAGCACCTCGCGGACGCCGGCCATCATCAGCGTCGAGAGCGGGTAGTAGACCATCGGCTTGTCGTAGACGGGCATCAGCTGCTTGCTGACCGCCTGCGTGATGGGGAACAGACGGCTGCCCGTCCCGCCGGCCAGGATGATCCCGCGCATGACCGGCACGCTACCGAGCGCCCGGTGGTCAGGCCCGGCGCGTGCCGAGCCACAGCCTCCCGACCAGGGAGGAGCCCCCGGGCGTGCCCACCGGTTCCCACCGCGTCGCCCAGCCCTCGGCGTGCAGCTGCACGAGCACCGCGCCGAGCAGCGCCCCCAGGTTGACCGCGGCGGCGGTCTGCGCGCCGGGGGAGCCCGACCGGTCGGGCAGGTGGACGTCGACGGCTCCGTCGCCCTCCCCGCCGTGCCGCAGCACCACGGGGAACTCCGGCAGCGCGGCGCTGGCCACCCGGAAGGCCTCGGCCACCGCCTCGCGGTCCCCGGGCCGCGGCACGAGGTCGGCGGCGGGCGCGCGGCTGGCGACCAGGTCGCGGCTGCCGTAGGGGAACAGGTCGCCGGCCCCGAGGCGCACCAGTGGCCGGGTGCCGTCGTCCGGATCCGGCGGGCGGTGGGGCAGGCCGCGGACGACGGCGACCGGCACGCCGTCGAGCTTGCCCTTGACGAGGTCGGCGGCCGCGGCGAGCTCGTCGACGACGGCGACCTGCGTCGTCTCGAGCCGGTTGCCGTGCCGGTCGACGGCGCCGCGGTGGTCGGTGAGCGCGGCGATGCCGGCCGAGCCGACCGCGACGTCGGTGAGCCCCTCGCGCCAGGTGCGGCCGAAGGTGTCGCTCACGACGACGGCCACCTCGACGCCCAGGAGGTCGTGCAGCCGGCCGCGCAGGGCGCGGGCCGAGGCGTCGGCGTCCTCGGGCAGCAGCACCAGGGCGTCCCCGGCCACGTTGGAGGCGTCGATGCCGGCGGCGGCGACGACCCACCCGTGCCGGGTCTCGACGATCTTCAGCGGCCCGCGGCGGGCCACCACCCGCACCGTCTCGTCGTCGATCGCGCGCTGCCGCACGGCCTCGCGGTCGGCGCCCGGCGGCACCGGCACGAGGCGGCCCTCCACCTTGGAGACCACCTTGGAGGTCACGACGACGACGTCGCCGTCGGCCAGCCAGGGCGCGGCACCGGCGATCGCCGCGCCGAGGTCGTCGCCGGGGGAGAACTCCGGCAGGCCCCGCACGGGGAGGACGGCGAGGTCCTCCGGCGGCTCGGTCATCCGGCCCGGACCCCAGCCGCGTCCAGCGCGGCGCGGGCCATCTCCGCGGTGGCCTCGGGCGAGCTCATGAGCAGCGGCACGGCGCGGACGTCGACGCCGGGCACCCGCGCGGTGTCACCGGTGTGCACCAGCCAGGCGTCGAGCAGCCCGCCCTCGGACCGGGCGCCGTAGTGGCGACCCACGCCCTCGGCGCTGACCTCGACGCCCAGCACCGGCAGGCAGCGGTCGGCCATGCCGCGCACCACCTCGCCGCCGACGATCGGTGAGACGCCGACGACGCGGCCGGGGGTGGCGCGCAGCGCGTCGCGCAGGCCGGGCACGCCGAGGATCGTCCCGATCGACACGACCGGGTTCGAGGGGGCGAGCACGACGGCGTCGGCGCGGGCCAGCGCCTCGGTCACGCCGGGAGCCGGGCGGGCGCGCTCGGCGCCGACCTGGACGAAGGCGTGCGGCTGCGGCGCCGCCCGGTGGCGCACCCACCACTCCTGGAAGTGGATCGCGCCGCGGCGGCCGGTCTCGGGGTCGTCGACGACGACGTGCGTCTCGACCCGCTGGTCGCTCATCGGCAGCACGGTCACGCCCGGCTCCCAGCGGGCGGCCAGCGCGGCGGTGACGTCGGAGAGCGGGTAGCCGGCGTCGAGCATCCGCGTGCGGATCAGGTGGGTGGCCAGGTCGCGGTCGCCCAGGCCGAACCAGGCCGGGTCGGCGCCGTAGGCGGCCAGTTCCTCCTTGACCGTCCAGGTCTCCTCCGCCCGGCCCCACCCGCGCGCGGGGTCGATGCCGCCGCCGAGGGTGTAGACCACCGTGTCCAGGTCGGGGCAGATGCGCAGCCCGTGCAGGGTCACGTCGTCGCCGGTGTTGACCACCGCGGTGATCGACGACGGCGGCGCGACGGCCCGCAGGCCGGTCAGGAAACGGGCCCCACCGACACCTCCGGCGAGGACGACGATCTCCACGAAAGTCATCGTGCCCGATCGGCAGTTGTCCACTGTCGGCCGGGCGTGTCGGGTGGCACCACGAGATGTGACGAAGGAGGTGTGGCAGGTGGGGCCCGTGTGGTCGGGTGCTTACACGGGGCTGAGTTGACGCTCGGCCAACGACACGCGTGTAATTCCGACCGGTGTGAGGCGCGGTGAGCGCCCGGGGCGGACCCGGGGACCCGCGCCCGAGGACGACAGCGAAGGGGACGCATCGTCATGGCAGAGGTCTCGTGGCTGAGTGACTACGTCAGCGCGACGGAGCGGGCTCCCCGGAGCGTCGGGATGCCCGACCAGGGGCTGATGGGGCTGCTCGGCGCGGCCCTGCAGGACGACGCGCAGTCGTGGCAGGAGCAGGCGCTGTGCGCCGAGACCGACCCCGAGGCGTTCTTCCCGGAGAAGGGCGGCTCGACCCGCGAGGCCAAGAAGATCTGCACCGGCTGCGAGGTCAAGGCCGAGTGCCTCGAGTACGCGCTGGCCAACGACGAGCGGTTCGGCATCTGGGGCGGCCTGTCGGAGCGTGAGCGCCGCCGCCTGCGCCGCCGCGCCATCTGAGGAAGGACCCCGTCCTCCCCACCCTTCGCAGGCTCAGGGCGGTACCCGGGACGGGGCCGCCCCTGCCCCCGCCACTCGCGAGCTCGCGGCGGGAGCCTGCAGGGGGGCCGTCCTCCCCGGACGGGATCGACGGGCCAGGTCCGACACACCGACGTGCGACGCGCCCCCACGAGTCCACTCCCCGCAGCCCCCGACGGTCCGCCGTCGGGGGCTGCGGCGTCTCCGGGCACGGCCGGACGGCGGGCGGTGCGTGTGGTCGGATGGCCCGGTGACCGACGGGGACAGGGGCACGCGGGTCGTCCTCGGCCGGGCGCGCGTCGCCGGCGAGGTCCGGGCCGCCGTCCCGCTCGCGCGCGGCCTCGCCGCCCCGGTCACCGCCACCGCCCCGTGGCTGACCACCGTGCTCTCGGTGCAGTCGGTGCACCGCCGGCCGCGGCTGCTCCCGGTCGCCGTCGTCGTGGAGCCGCACCCCTCCGGCCGGCCCGACGCACTCGCCCTGCTGGCACTGGCCACGGCCGGTCCGGTGGTCACCGCCACGCTGCTCGGCGACGGCCTGCCGGTGCCCGGCGGTCGGCCGCCGGCGCGGCTGCTGGCCCGGGACGAGGACGCCGCCGGACGGCTGGCCGCCGGGGTCCTCGGCGTGCTCACCTCGCTGCGCCGGCCCTGGCGGCTGCGGCTGACCGGACTGCCGATGGGCGACCCCACCGTGCGGGCGCTGGGCCGGCTGCGACCGGACGCGCGGATGGCGACCGCGCGCACCACCCGCCTGGTCGACGGCCTCGACGACGTCACCGGGGCGCGGGTCGTGCGCAGCCGCGACGCCCGCGACCTCGACCGGGTGCTGCCGGCGCTGCTGGCTCGCGAGCGGAACGCCCGGGTGCGCGACCTCGTCCGCGCCGCCGCCCGCCTGCACGCCGCGCTCGGCCGGGTCGAGGTGGCCGCCGTCCACGAGGGCGGCCGGCTGCGCGCGGGGCTGCTGACCCTGCTCGACGGTGCGGACCGGCTGCCCTGGTGGGGCTGGTCCGACGTCGGCGGGCTGGGCAGCGGGGCGGGCGCACCGTCGGTGGGTCTCTCGGTCGACGGCCGAGGCCGGCTCCTGCGCGGGGTCCTCGACCACACGGCCGGCCGGCTGCCGGCGCCGCCGGTCAGCCGGAGACGCGGATCCGGCTGACCGTCCGGTCGCCGACGGTGCCGGCCCGCTCGGTGCCCAGGACCAGCACGCCCTCGGCGGGTGCCTCGCCGTCCCGCGGGAACGCCGCCGGGGCGGCGGTCACGGTCAGCGGGTACACCCGCCCGGTGTAGGCCGGCGGGGTCCCGTTGGCGCGGGTGTAGGTGGGGAAGCGCCCGGTCAGCCGCAGCGCGGCGCCGTCCCGGGTCACGTCCAGCGCCGGCGTGGGCAGGTCGGCGTACTCGACGCCCGTCGGGGTGCAGCCGGCCGCTGCGGGGTCGGCCGGCGCGGTGGTGCCCAGGCAGTTCCAGGTGGGCAGCCGCACGTGCGCCAGGGCGGTCCCGTCCCCGCCGACGGTGACGCTGACGGCCGGGTAGGTGACGGTCACCCCTACCGCCCGCTGCTCGAGCACCAGCCCGTCCAGGGTGAGCCGGGCGGTGACGCCGTCCTCGCCCAGCGGCACCGACCGCGCCGCCAGTGCCCCGGCGCCCTGCTCGCCGGGCAGCGGGTCGGCCGGGACGGCGGGCAGGTCGGGCGGCGCGGGAGGAGGCGCGGGCGCCCGCGGGGCCGGAGGCGGGGCGGTCGCGGTCGCGGCCGGCGGGTCCTGGCCCCCGGCCGGATTCCCGCCCCGGGTGGTGAGGGAGAGGCCGGCCAGTCCGGCGACGAGCGCCAGCGCCGCGGCCGTCAGGCCGGCCACGGCCCGCGGCGCGGGGTCGGGCAGCGAGGGTCCGGCCGTGGCCGGTGGCCCCGGCGCGGCGGCCTCCTCGTCGTCCTCCGGGACCGGCGGGGTGCCCGGTGGTGCCGCGGCGAAGCCGGGCAGGTCGTCCTGCGCCCAGTGCGGGCCGGCCGGGCGTCCGGGAGCCGTGGACGGCGGCTCCGCGGGGTCGGTGCCCGGGTCCTCCTCCGGACGGTGCGGCCGGGTCAGCACCAGCCCCGCGACGACGACGGCCAGCGCCAGCAGAGCCACGCCGAGCACGATCCAGGCGGCGACCGGCGCGGGGACGTCCATCCCCGCCAGCATCGCAGGGGGCCGCCGGGCCCGGCCGCAGGCGCACTCCGTGCGGGCGGCCGGGCCTCCTGCCACCATCCCGGGGTGGCCGGGAGCGCATCGGGAGGGGCATCGGGGACGACGTCGGGGGTCGCACCGGGGGCGGCGTCGCCGGGGATGCGCGAGCGGGTCGCCTCGCTGCTGGCCGAGCTCGGCGTCGACCAGCCGGTCGTCGCCGTCACCGACCACACCGCGCGGCTCGGCGTGGTGCAGGGTGTGCTCGCCGACCGGGTCCTCGACCTCGCCGTCACCGAGAGCGGCCGCCGCCGGCTGCGCGCCGAGCTGCGCGGCCGGCGCTGGGCCGAGGAGCGGCAGGTCGGCGTCCCCGAGGTGCTGGCCGCCGCCGACGACGGCCGCTGGCTGCTGTCCCGGCGGGTGCACCCGGGCCCCTCCGGCGGGCCGCGGTGG
>NZ_JBFNXQ010000149.1:0-9371 GCF_041018925.1 Geodermatophilus maliterrae | reverse complement strand
GGCGGGGTGCGCCTGGGCGAGCTGCGGGCGGTGCGCGCCGCCGCGGCGCAGCTGCCGCTGTCCGAGGCCGGCCACGGCGACCTGCGCGCGGCCAACGCGGTGGTCGACTCCCGGGCGCCCGAGCCCGCCGGCGCCGACGCGGAGGAGCGGCTGGTGGTCCTCGAGTGGTCCGGCGTCCGCCCCGCACCCCGGCACCGCGACCTGCTGACGCTGTGGGCCACCACCCCCGACGCGGAGGACCGCGCCCAGGTCGGCGAGGTCGTGCTCGCCCGCACCGCCGGGTGGGAGGAGCCCGACGTCGGCCTGCTCTGGCACGCCGTCGCCCTGGAGCAGCTGGTCGCCCGGCTGACCCGGTCCGACCGCGGCGACGGCCTCGACGCAGCCTTCGCCCGCGCGCGCCTCGACGAGGCACGGGCGATGGCCGCCGAGCTCGGCAGCCCGGTCGTCCCACCCGCGTGACGGCCTCCTCGCAGGGGCCCGCCGCCGGCCCCGTCCGGAGGCTCGTCCCGAGCTCGCGAGGGAAGAGGAGGACGGGGTCCTCCCACGGTGGGGGCGAGGGGGTCCCTTCAGGCGGTGGGGTCGATCTCCTCCGGGTCGCGGCCCAGCAGCACCGCCACCTGGTCGACGACGACGTCGCGGACCAGGTCGGCGAGGTCGTCGCGGTCGTGCGCCCGGATCTCCAGCGGCCGCCGGTAGACGACGATCCGCGCCGGCACCTCCCGGCCGTCCTCGCGGTGCGCCGGCAGCACCCGCGCCAGCGGCACCGTGCCGTCGTCCAGGACGTCGGGGTCGAGCACCACCTCGTCGGGGTCGGTGTGGTCGACCCACGGCACGTCCTCGACGGCGAACTCGACGCCGGCCAGTTCCCGCTCCCAGCGGCGCTCGAGGTCCTCGACGGCGTCGAGCACGAGGTCGTCGAACTGCTCGGCGCGACTGCGCGACAGCGGGACGTCGCCGGGCACCAGCCGCCCGCGCAGACCGCGGCCGTGCCGGTCGCGGCGCGAGGTGGGGGAGCGGCGGTCGGGTCGGCTCATGGCGGGGCGAGCGTACGGCGCGCCAGGCTCGCGGGCGGTGCACCCGGGCCGCGCCACCGGCCCGGCACCGGGCCGGTACCGGACGGACGCGGTCCGGCGCACCCGGTGCCGGAGTGTCCGGGGACGTCGGGTTGGATGGATGGGGACGGTGGGATCGGAGAGGTGCCGGACCGGTGCGCCTGTCGCCGGGAGCCGGGGAACGCGGCTACTGTGCCCAGCGTGAGGAACCGGTGGTGAGGCAGTCACGTCGCTGCTCGCGCAGCGGCTGCGCGCAACCGGCGGCGGCGACACTGACCTACGTCTACGCCGAGTCGACCGCTGTCGTCGGTCCGTTGGCCACGTTCTCCGAGCCGCACAGCTACGACCTCTGCGAGTTCCACGCCGAGCGACTGACCGTGCCGCGCGGCTGGGAGGTCGTCCGGCACGAGATCGACGTCGAGGACTCCGGCCCGACCGGTGACGACCTGCTCGCGCTGGCCGACGCGGTCCGCGAGGCGGCCCGTCCCGAGCCCCCGCGGGCCCCGGCCGACGACGGCCGCGGCACCCGCCGCGGGCACCTCCGGGTCCTGCCCGACATCACCTGAAGAACGACCCCGTCCGCCCGCCCCTCGCGAGTCCGGCAGCAGGGCCCCGCACGGGCCGGGACGAGCCCCGCGGCGGGACCCTGCGGCGGGGCCACCCCCTCGGGGGAGGCGCCGTCCGCGCCGCCGTGCCGGCTCCGTCCCCCCGCAGCTAGGGTCGTCCGGCACCGGGCGCCGTGGAGCGGCCGGGCAGTCCAGGCGAGGGTGGGCAGTGGCGGACCTGTCGGCGATCATCAAGGCCTACGACGTCCGGGGCGTCGTCCCCGACCAGTGGGACGAGGACGACGCGCGGCGCATCGGCGCCGCGTTCGCCGAACTCGTGGCCACCGAGAGCGGCGCGACGGCCGTCGTCACCGCGCACGACATGCGCCCCTCGTCGGTGCCGCTGTCACGGGCCTTCGCCCAGGGGGTGCTCTCCCGCGGCGTCGACGTCGTCGAGGCCGGGCTGGGCTCCACCGACCTGCTCTACTTCGCCGCCGGGTCGCTCGACGTGCCCGGGGCCATGTTCACCGCCAGCCACAACCCGGCGCAGTACAACGGCATCAAGCTCTGCCGCGCCGGCGCGGCGCCGGTCGGGCAGGAGTCGGGACTGGTCACCGTCCGCGAGTGGGCCGAGCGGGACTCCTACGAGCGGGTGCCCGCGCGCACCGCCGAGGTGACCCAGCGCGACCTGCTGCCGGCCTACGCCCAGCACCTGCGCTCGCTGGTCGACCTCTCCGGCAGCCGTCCGCTGCGCGTGGTCGTCGACGCCGGCAACGGCATGGGCGGGCACACCGTGCCGGTGGTGCTGGCCGGGCTGCCGCTCGACGTCGTCCCGCTCTACTTCGAGCTGGACGGGACCTTCCCCAACCACGAGGCCAACCCGCTGGACCCGGCCAACCTGGTCGACCTGCAGGCGGCCGTCGTCCGCGAGGGGGCCGACATCGGCCTGGCCTTCGACGGCGACGCCGACCGGGTGTTCGTCGTCGACGAGCGCGGCGAGCCGGTGAGCCCCTCGGCGGTCACCGCGCTGGTCGCCGTCCGCGAGCTGGCCAAGGGCCGGGGGACGACGGTCATCCACAACCTGATCACCTCGCGGGCGGTGCCCGAGATCGTCCGCGAGCACGGCGGTCAGCCGGTGCGCACGCGGGTCGGGCACTCGTTCATCAAGGCCGAGATGGCCCGCACCGACGCCGTCTTCGGCGGCGAGCACTCGGCGCACTACTACTTCCGCGACTTCTGGTGGGCCGACACCGGGATGCTCGCCGCCATGCACGTGCTGGCCGCCCTGGGCGAGCAGGGTCGGCCGCTGTCGGAGCTCACCGCCGCCTACAGCCGCTACGCCGCCTCCGGCGAGGTCAACTCGACCGTCGACGACGCCGCCGGGCGCACCGCCGCCGTCCGGGAGGCCTTCGAGGCCGAGGGGGCCACCGTCGACGAGATGGACGGGCTGACCGTCGACCTGCCCGACGGCTCGTGGTTCAACCTGCGGGCCAGCAACACCGAGCCGCTGCTGCGGCTCAACGTGGAGGCGCCCGACCGGGTGCGGATGGAACGGCTGAGGGACCGGGTGCTGGAGATGGTGCGCGCATGAGCACGCCGCAGGGACCGACGCCGACGACGCGGGGGCCGCTGGGCCTGGACCCGGTGCTGCTGGAGATCCTCGCCTGCCCCGACACGCACCACAGCCCGCTGACCGTCGACGAGTCGGCCGGCGAGCTCCTCTGCACCACCTGCGACCGCGCCTTCCCGGTCCGCGACGGCATCCCGGTGCTGCTGCTGGACGAGGCGCGGCACCGGGACGGCGGGGGGACGACGGCGCCGTGACCTCGCCCGAGCTGGCCGAGGAGGTCCTCGACGACCTCGACGTGCTGCGTGCCCGCGACCCGCGCGGCCTGCTCCCGGCCGTCGCCGGCGCGGGCGCCCAGGTGCGCGAGACCTCCCGGCTCACCGACGAGGCGGGCCTGGACCGGATCGCCTCCGGCGGCCGCCCGCGCGGGCTGGTCATCGTGGCCCGGCGCGAGGGTGCGGTGGCCGCCTCGGTGCTGCGGGCGCTGCTGGGCCCGTCCAGCCCGGTCACCGTCGACGTCGTCCCGGGGCCCGACCTGCCCGTGTGGACCGGCCCCACCGACATCGCCGTCGTCGCCACCCGGACCGGCGCCGGCGCCTACGCGGTGGCCCCGGCCTACGAGGCCGCCCGCCGCGGCGTGTCGCTGCTCGGCATCGGCGCCGAGGACGCCCCACTGCGGGCGGCCTGCTCGACGGCGCGGATGCCCTACGTCCCGCTGCCGCGCTCGCGGGTCCGCCAGACCACGCTGTGGTCGCTGCTCACCCCGCTGCTGCGGCTGGCCACCGACCTCGGCCTGGTCGCCCAGGCCACCGCCGACTGCGAGGCCATCGCCGCGGCCCTGGACGAGGTCGCCGCCGAGTGCGGGCCGGCGCGGGAGTCCTTCGTCAACCCGGCCAAGACCCTGGCGCTGGAGCTGCTCGACGCGCTGCCGGTGATCGTGGCGGAGGGGGCGCTGGCCGGCACCGCGGCCACCCGCTTCACCGACCAGCTGGCCACCCTCGCCGGCCTGCCCACCAGCAGCTTCCGGCTGCCCGACCAGCGGGTGGCGGCCCGGGCCGTGCTCCGCGGACCGCTGGCACCGCACGAGGCCGACGACTTCTTCCGCGACCGCACCGACGACGTCGGCCGCCGGCTGCGGCTGATCACCATCCGTGACACCGACGCCGCCCACCACGACGGCGGCGGCGAGCGAGAGCCGCGATCGGCCGCCGAGGCGATGGCCGAGGTGCTGCGCACCGCCACGGCGGGCAACGTCCCGGTCAGCGGGCTGGCCGAGCACGGCGACCCCGAGCGCCACGGCCGGCTGCCCCGCCTGGCGCGGCAGCTGGCGGTGGCCGACTTCGGCGCCGTCTACCTGGCGCTGGCACTGGACCAGGAGCGGGCCCTGAACAGATGAGCGCCGAGCCGCGGGGCCTGACCCCTTGGGGGCAGTGGTCACCCTGGTGAGGGAGCCGACAGTTCATCTGGGCGCCGTTCGCCACTAGCGTCGTGCCGATGTGGCAGCTCACCAGCGCAGTCCGCTTCTACCCGTGGGGCAGCCGCACCGTCATCCCCGAGCTCCTCGGCCGGCCGAGCCCGGCCGAGCGCCCGCACGCCGAGCTGTGGATGGGGGCGCACCCCGACGAGCCGAGCATCCTGGCTGACGGGCGGCCGCTCGACAAGGCGATCATGGAGGAGCCCGAGCGGCTGCTCGGCCCGGTCGTCGCCGAGCGCTTCGGCGCCCGGCTGCCCTTCCTCATGAAGGTGCTCGCCGCCGAGACGCCCCTGTCGCTGCAGGCGCACCCGACGATGGAGCAGGCCCAGGCCGGCTTCGCCGCCGAGGAGGCGGCCGGTGTGCCGCACGAGGACCCGGCGCGCACCTTCAAGGACCCCTGGCACAAGCCCGAGCTGCTGCTGGCGCTGACCACCTTCGAGGCGCTGTGCGGCTTCCGGCCGGTCGAGGAGTCGCTGCACTGCCTGGCCAAGCTGCAGCTGCCCGAGCTCAAGCCGACGATCGCCGCGCTCGCCCGTGGCGGCCTGCAGGCGGCGATCCCGCAGCTGCTGGCGCTCTCGGGCATGCGGCGCACGCACCTGGTCGAGGTCGTCGCGCAGAGGGCGGCGGGCTTCGTCGCCGCACACGACCCCGAGTTCATCAACACCTACCGGTGGGCCGCGACGCTGGCCGAGGCCTACCCCGGCGACCCGGGCGTGGTCATCTCGCTGATGTGCAACCACCTCAAGCTGGCGCCCGGTGAGGCGGTCTTCCTCCCGGCGGGCAACCTGCACGCCTACCTGTCCGGCGCCGGCGTGGAGGTCATGGCCAGCTCGGACAACGTGCTGCGCGGCGGGCTGACCACCAAGCACGTCGACCTGGCCGCCCTCATCGAGGTGCTGGACTTCTCCGACGGCCGGATCCCGGTGATCCACCCGGTGCTCGGTCCCGGCGGGCTGCGCTACCCGGTGCCGGTCGAGGACTTCGACCTCACCCGCGCCCAGCTCGACGAGCAGGCCGGCCCGTTCACCACCCGGGGTCCGCAGGTGGTCCTCTGCGCCGAGGGGCGCGCGGTCCTGGCCGGCACCGACGGCGAGCTGGTGCTGGAGCAGGGGCAGTCGGCGTTCGTCCCGGCCGGGGTCCCGGTCACCGCCCGTGGCCCCGCCGTCCTGTACCGGGCCACCACGAACGTCAGGTGACGCCAGGGGCGGGCGCCGGGTGGGCAGCGTGACCGTCCCGCGCTGACGCACCGCCCTCCGGCCGCGTGTCGCGGCCGGGCTGCCCGGGACGCCGGACGTAGCGTCGCGCGTGTCCCTCCGCGCGGCGCTGTCGAGCGCGCTGACCCTCGGCCTGGTCGCCGCGCTCGGCACCGGCTGCGTGGAGCTCGCCGGCTCGTCGGCCGGCGCGGCCGGGGACGCCGTCCCGCCCGCCGCGGTCGCCGGCAGTGCGCTGGAGGCGCTGGCCTCGGTGGAGGTCCGCGGCCGTGCGCCGCGCAGCGGCTACGAGCGGGACCTGTTCGGCGACGGGTGGGTCGACACCGACCGCAACGGATGCGACACCCGCAACGACGTCCTGGCCCGCGACCTCACCGGCGAGACGTTCCAGCCCGGCACCCGCGACTGCGTCGTCCTCACCGGCACGCTCGCCGACCCCTACTCCGGCCGCACCATCGCGTTCCGCCGCGGGGAGGGGACCAGCGAGGCGGTGCAGATCGACCACGTCGTCGCGCTGTCCGACGCCTGGCAGAAGGGCGCCCAGCGGTGGGACACCGCCCGCCGCACCGCCTTCGCCAACGACCCGCTCAACCTGCTCGCCGTCGACGGTCCGCTCAACCAGGGCAAGGGCGACGGTGACGCCGCCACCTGGCTGCCGCCGAACCGCTCCTACCGCTGCGCGTACGTGGCCCGCCAGGTCGCGGTCAAGCTCACCTACGGGCTGTGGATGACCACCGCGGAGCGGGCCGCGGCGTCCACGGTGCTCGGCACCTGCCCGGACCAGCCACTGCCCGCCCGGGACGTCTCGCCGGCCCAGCAGGAGCCGCCGAGCGCGACGCCGGCCGCGCCGGCCGGCCCCTACGCCGACTGCGCCGCGGTGCGCGCCGCCGGCGCCGCGCCCATCCGGGAGGGCGACCCGGGCTGGAACGCGGCTCTGGACCGCGACGGCGACGGTGTCGGCTGCGAGGGCTGAGACCTCCTCGCCGCTGCGTTACCCTGGAGGACGGCACGAGCCCCGCCGAAGCCTCGGCATGCTCGCTCATCTCAGCGACCCGCACACCCGCCCCGACCGGGCGGGTGTCGACCCTGGAGCGACATGACCGCCTCTACCGGCACCCGCGTACTCACCGACGGCGACTTCCGCGTCGCCGACCTCTCCCTCGCCGGCTTCGGCCGCAAGGAGATCTCCCTCGCCGAGCACGAGATGCCCGGCCTCATGGCGCTGCGCGCCGAGTACGGCGACGAGCAGCCGCTGGCCGGCGCCCGCGTCGCCGGCTCGCTGCACATGACCGTGCAGACCGCCGTCCTCATCGAGACGCTGACGGCGCTCGGCGCCGACGTCCGCTGGGTCAGCTGCAACATCTTCTCCACCCAGGACCACGCGGCCGCCGCGATCGTCGTCGGCGACGGCACGGCCGAGCGGCCCACCGGCGTCCCGGTGTACGCCTGGAAGGGCGAGTCCCTCGAGGACTACTGGTGGTGCACCCAGCGCCTGTTCGAGTTCCGTGACGAGTCCGGTGCCGTCGTCGGCCCGAACATGCTGCTCGACGACGGCGGCGACGCCACCCTGCTGGTGCACCTGGGCACCCGCTTCGAGGCCGAGGGCGCCGTCCCCGACACCACCGAGGCCGACTCCGAGGAGTACGGCGTCATCCTCGACGTCCTCCGCGGCACGCTGGCCGCCGACGCCGGCTACTGGACCGGTGTCGGCCAGGGCATCAAGGGCGTCACGGAGGAGACCACCACCGGCGTCATGCGCCTGTACGAGCTGGCCCGCGACGGCCGGCTGCTGTTCCCGGCGATCAACGTCAACGACTCGGTCACCAAGAGCAAGTTCGACAACCTCTACGGCTGCCGGCACTCGCTCATCGACGGCATCAACCGCGCCACCGACGTGATGATCGGCGGCAAGGTGGCCGTGGTCTGCGGCTACGGCGACGTCGGCAAGGGCTGCGCGGAGTCCCTGCGCGGCCAGGGCGCCCGCGTGATCGTCACCGAGATCGACCCGATCAACGCCCTGCAGGCGGCGATGCACGGCTACGAGGTGACCACGCTCGACGAGGTCATCGGCAAGGCCGACATCATCATCACCGCGACCGGCAACCGCGACATCATCTCCGCCGAGCAGCTCGGGCAGACCAAGCACCAGGCGATCGTCGGCAACATCGGTCACTTCGACAACGAGATCGACGTGGCCGGCCTGGCCCGGACCCCCGGCATCACGCGGACGACGATCAAGCCGCAGGTCGACGAGTGGCGCTTCGCCGACGGCCACACGATCATCCTGCTCTCCGAGGGCCGGCTGCTGAACCTGGGCAACGCCACCGGGCACCCGAGCTTCGTCATGAGCGCCTCGTTCTCCAACCAGGTGCTGGCGCAGATCGAGCTGTGGGGCAACCGTGCGGCCTACGAGGGTCAGGAGCCGACGGTGACCGTGCTGCCGAAGAAGCTCGACGAGCACGTGGCCCGGCTGCACCTCGACGCGCTCGGCGTGAAGCTGACCGAGCTGAGCAAGGTGCAGGCCGACTACATCGGCGTGCCGGTCGAGGGGCCCTTCAAGAGCGAGCACTACCGCTACTGAGAGGACCACCCTTCCCCCCACGCCTCGCGGGCTCGGCGCGGGACCCCGGAGGGTGGCCGGCCTCGAGGAGGCCTGAACGGCTCGGTCCGCCCCGCCCGGGGGAGTCCCCGGGCGGGGCGGACCGCTTCCTGGCGCACGTCGCGCAGAATGGGTCCGTGCCTCCGACCGCTTCGCACAACGGGCCCAGCCGCGGCCGCGTCCTGGTCGTCGACGACGACGCCGCCCTCGCCGAGATGCTCGGCATCGTGCTGCGGCGGGAGGGCTACGACCCCGCCTTCGTCTCCGACGGCAACCGCGCCCTCGGGGTGTTCCAGCAGACCCGGCCGGACATCGTCCTGCTCGACCTGATGCTGCCGGGCCGCAACGGCCTGCAGATCTGCCAGGACATCCGCACCCAGTCGACCGTCCCGATCGTCATGCTCACCGCCAAGGGCGACACGATCGACGTCGTCCAGGGGCTGGAGGCCGGCGCCGACGACTACGTCACCAAGCCGTTCAAGCCGGTGGAGCTGGTCGCCCGGGTGCGGGCGCAGCTGCGCCGCGGCGAGACGGGGCAGGCCGAGACGCTGTCCATCGGTGACGTGCAGATCGACGTCCCCGCCCACCAGGTCACCCGCGACGGCGCGCCGATCGCGCTGACGCCGCTGGAGTTCGACCTGCTGGTCGCCCTGGCCCGCAAGCCGCGCCAGGTGTTCACCCGCGAGTTGCTGCTCGAGCAGGTGTGGGGCTACCGGCACGCCGCCGACACCCGGCTGGTCAACGTCCACGTGCAGCGGCTGCGCGCCAAGATCGAGCGCGACCCGGAGAAGCCGGAGATCGTGCTGACGGTGCGCGGCGTCGGCTACAAGGCCGGTCCGCCGTGAGCGGACGAGGCGGGCCGGGGAGGACGGGCCGCCGGTGAGCGTCCGTCCGGAGGCTCCGGCCCTCCCGGCCGGTGACGT